>NZ_JBHJZS010000001.1:0-279078 GCF_042271185.1 Microbacterium sp. NPDC055910 | reverse complement strand
GACCACGCTAGCGCGTGGTCAGACCACATGCAAGCCCTAAAGTGTCAGCCATGGATCCGCTCGTCGTCACGCTCATCGTCGCCGGCGCCGTATGCGCCTTCTGCTGGATCGCCTCGCTCATCACGAAGGACACCTCGTGGGTCGACCGGCTCTGGTCGATCGTGCCGGTCGTCTACGTGTGGATCTTCGCCGGGGCGGCCATCGCCGCGGGAGAGGACGCCGCGCGCCTGATCGTCATGGCGGTGCTCGTGACGGCATGGGGTGCCCGGCTGACGTTCAACTTCGCGCGCAAGGGCGGGTACACCGGCATGGAGGACTACCGCTGGGCGATCCTGCGCGCGCGGATGCGTCCCTGGCAGTTCCAGCTGTTCAACCTCTTCTTCATCGTGCTCTACCAGAACGCGCTGCTCGTGCTCATCACGCTGCCCGCATACATCGCGTGGCAGCATCCGGCGCCGTTCACGATCTGGGACGGCGTCTTCGCCGTCGCGTTCGCGGGCTTCCTCGTGTTCGAGACGGTCGCCGACCAGCAGCAGTGGGCCTTCCACGCGCGGAAGAAGCGCGCGGGCGGCCACCTCGAGCCCGGGTTCCTGACGGCCGGCCTGTTCCGCTGGAGCCGCCACCCGAACTTCTTCGCCGAACAGGCCCAGTGGTGGATGGTCTATGCGATGGGCGCCACCGCGGCCGTGGCATCCGGTCTGGGCTTGTGGGGAGGTGCGGTCAACGGGACGATCGTGGGCGCACTGCTGCTCACGGTGCTCTTCATCGGCTCGACGATGTTCACAGAATCGATCTCGGCCTCCAAGTACCCCGCGTACGCGGAGTACAAGCGCACGACCTCGATGCTCGTGCCGCTCCCGCCGCGCAAGCCCGCCGCGTCCTCGAAGAAGGCGCCCAAGAAGAAGCCCGCGAAGGCGCGCAAACCCGTCGCGCGGCCCGCATGACGGCTCAGACCGACGCGTACCCCTGCGGGTTCTTCGTCTGCCAATTCCAGTAGTCGCGGCAGGCATCGTCGATCGTGAGCCGCGTCTGCCAGCCCAGCTCGCTGCGAGCCTTCGTCGGGTCGCAGTACGTCGCCGCGACGTCGCCCGGGCGACGCTCCAGGATGACGCGAGGCAGCTCGCGACCCACCGCCGCCTCGAACGACGTGATCAGCTCGAGGACGCTCACGGGCACGCCCGTGCCGAGGTTGAACACGGCGAAGCCCGGCTCAGCCTTCTCGAGAGCCGCGACGTGCCCTTCGGCGAGATCCACGACGTGGATGTAGTCGCGCAGCCCGGTGCCGTCGGGTGTGTCGTAGTCGTCTCCGAACACGCCGATGCGATCGAGCGAGCCGATCGCGACGCGCGACACGAACGGCATGAGGTTGTTGGGGATGCCGGCGGGATCCTCGCCGATGAGTCCCGACGGGTGCGCCCCCACCGGGTTGAAGTACCGCAGCACCGTGACGTTCAGCTCGGGATGCACCCGCGCGACGTCGGCGAGCACGACCTCGTTCATGCGCTTGGACTTGCTGTACGCGTTCGACAGGTCTACGCTCGTCGCCGACTGCTCGGTGAAGGGCAGATCGGCCGGGTCGGAGTACACCGTGCCCGTGCTCGAGAAGACGAACGAGCGGATACCGTGGGCGAGGCCCGCGCGCAGCAGCGCGAAGGTCGTGTCGAGGTTGTTCGAGTAGTACTCCAGCGGCTTCTGCGTCGACTCCCCCACGGCCTTGAACGCCGCGAGGTGCACGATCGCGTCGATCGGGCCGTGGTCGGCGAACACCTGCTCGACGGCGACATCGTCGGCGGCATCCCCCACCACGAGAGGCACGGCACGGCCCGAGATCTCGGCGACGCGCTCGGCGGCGACGGCACTCGTTCCGGACAGGTCGTCGAGCAGCACGACATCGTGGCCGGCATCGAGCAGGGCGACCGCCGTGTGGGTTCCGATGTAGCCGGCTCCGCCGGCGAGGAGAACGCGCATCCCCCTAGCCTAGATGCGGGTCGTGTCCGTGCTGCGAAGCAGCGTGGAGGCGGCCCGGATCTGGATCGAGTAGCCGGCGGAGGCGGCGTGTCGACATCTCCTGCCCCGTCAGCCGAGCCGTCCTCCCGACTCGCTCAGATAGCACTCGGCGCACATCGACTCGTAGGTCACCCGGTCGCTCGACAGCTCGTCGATCGCGACCTGGTCGCCGTCGAACACGAACCGCCCGCCGACGAGCCGCGCGTTGAAGAGCGCCTTTCGTCCGCAGCGGCAGATGGTCTTGAGCTCTTCGAGACTGTGCGCGAGTTCGAGCAGCCGCAGGGAGCCCGGAAACGCTTCGGTGCGGAAGTCGGTGCGGATCCCGTACGCGAGCACCGGGATGCCGTCGAGCACGACGATCCGCAGCAGATCGTCGACCTGCGCGGCCGTGAGGAACTGCGCCTCGTCGACCAGGAGGCACGCGACATCGGCCGCGCGGCCCGACATCGACGCATCGGGGATGAGCGTCTCCACCGCGTCATGGCGCAGCCGCGAGCGATGAGCGGCGAACAGCGCCCGGAGGTCGTCGTCGGGACGGATGAGGAAGTCGACGGGCCGGGACATCCCCAGGCGCGACGAGACGTGGTCGGCGTCCTTCGTGTCGATCGCGGGCTTGGCCAGCAGCACGCGCTGACCGCGCTCTTCGTAGTTGTACGCCGCCTGCAGCAGTGCGGTCGACTTGCCGGAGTTCATCGCCCCGTATCGGAAGTACAGTTTCGCCACGTGCCGAGCGTAGTCGCGCCGAGGTCGCCTCGCGACGCGACGGTCGACGCAGGGATCCCCTACGGGCGCTCCCACGACGCGATGCCCCCGCGCACCTCGCGGAAGCTCGGCGCGGGGCGCGGCACCTCTCCGACGCGCGGCAGCCACGCGGCATCCCGCATCGCGACCTTCGCACGCAGGTGCCCGTGTTCATAGGCGAGCTGGCCGTCGGTCACGGTGATGCCGGGCGTGGCGGCATCCGGGCGCAGGATCCGCGTGCGGTCGAACGAGTATCCGCGGGCGGTCGCCTCGGCCCACAGCGCCTGCAGGAAGTGGCCGATCGCATCGATCGGCTCGGCGCACGCGTGGAAGCGCTCGAGCTGCGGATGCCGCGTGTAGCCGACCGTCGCGCCGGTGAGCACCTTCTGTGCGAGAAGCGCCTCACGCCAGCACGCGACGAGGCCGACCCGGTCGAGCATCTCGGGGTGCAGCGACCAGAGCCTCACGGTGCGGGTGTCAGGCCAGGATGGAGAGCGTTTCGGCCGTCTCGGCGATCGATGCCTCGGCCACGTCGGGTCGCGTGTTGAGGGTCTCGCCGTAACTGGGCACGAGCTCGCGCAGGCGGCCCTCCCACGCGGGCAGCTGCTCGGGGAAGCAGGTCTTGAGCAGTCCGAGCATGATCGAGACGGCCGTCGACGCTCCGGGCGACGCCCCGAGCAGACCCGCGATCGTGCCGTCCGCGCCCGTGATGACCTCGGTGCCGAACTGCAGGACGCCACCCTTCTTCGGGTCCTTCTTCATGACCTGTGCGCGCTGGCCGGCCTGGATGAGCGTCCAGTCCTCGTCCTTCGCGGTGGGCATGAAGGTGCGCAGGCTGTCGACCTTCTTCGCGTGGTCCTTCATCAGCTCGCCGACGAGATAGGTGATGAGCGAGGGGTTGTCGATCGCGACCTTCATCATGGGCCAGAGGTTGCCGGGGCGCACCTGCGCCACGATGTCGGTGATGCGGCCGTTCTTGAGGAACTTGGGGCTGAAGGTCGCGAAGGGGCCGAACAGGAGCGATGCCTCGCCGTCGACGACACGCGTGTCCAGGTGCGGCACCGACATGGGGGGCGCACCGACCGAGGCCTGCGAGTACACCTTGGCCTTGTGCTGCGCGACGATCGCGGGGTTCGTGGTCTTGAGGAACTGTCCGCCGATCGGGAAGACGCCGTATCCCGAGATCTCGGGAATGCCCGAGGACTGCAGCAGTTTCAGCGCCCAGCCGCCCGCCCCGACGAACACGAAGCGCGCATCGGTGAAGCCCGGCGTGTGACCGATCGTGTTGCGCCAGTTCAGGCGCCACGTGCCGTCCTTCCGGCGACGGATGCTGCGCACCTCGTGATTCGTGACGACATCGACGCCGCGGTCGCGGAGGTGGTCGAAGAGCTGACGGGTGAGCGCGCCGAAGTCCACATCCGTGCCGGCGGGCACGCGGGTCGCGGCGAACGGCTCGCCGGCGACGCGCTTGTCCATGAGCAGCGGAGCCCACGTGTTGATGACGCGGGAATCCTCGCTGTACTCGATCCCCGCGAACAGCGGCTGATCCTTGAGCGCCTCGTAGCGCTTCTTGAGGTAGGCGACATCCTTCTCGCCCCGCACGAACGTCATGTGCGGCGCGGGATTGATGAACGTCGAGGGGGCATCGAGCACGCCCTCATCGACGAGCGTCGACCAGAACTGCCGGCTCTGCTGGAACTGCTCGTTGATCGCGATCGCCTTGGCGGGGTCGACGGTGCCGTCGGGCCCTTCGGGCATGTAGTTCAGCTCGCACAGCGCGGCGTGGCCCGTGCCGGCGTTGTTCCACGCGTTCGAGCTCTCGAGGGCGACGTCGCCGAGTCGTTCGACGACGACGATCTTCCAGTCAGGCTGCAGCTCGGACAGCAGCGTGCCCAGGGTGGCACTCATGATGCCACCGCCGACGAGAACGACATCCACGGGTTCGGTCACCATACGATTCTAGGCGCGCCCGCGTGCACGCCCCGACCGCTCAGACTCCGACGCCGTCGCGGAGCGACGCGGCGACGAGTTCGGCGATCTGCACGGTGTTGAGCGCGGCGCCCTTGCGCAGGTTGTCGTTGCTGATGAACAGCGCAAGCCCCTTGCCCTCGGGCGCGGACTGATCGGCGCGGATCCGGCCGACGAAGCTGGGGTCCTTGCCGGCGGCCTGCAGCGGCGTGGGCACCTCGTCGAGCGCGACACCGGGCGCCTCGGCGAGAACGGCGCGGGCGCGCTCGGGCGAGATGTCGCGCGCGAACTCGGCGTTGATGCTCAGCGAGTGCCCCGTGAACACCGGAACGCGCACGCACGTGCCCGCCACACGCAGCTCGGGCAGCTCGAGGATCTTGCGGCTCTCGTTTCGCAGCTTCTTCTCTTCGTCGGTCTCGTCTTCGCCGTCGTCGACGATCGAACCGGCGAGCGGGATGACGTCGAACGCGATGGGGGCGACGTACTTCTCCGGCTGGGGGAAGTCGACGGCAGACCCGTCGTGCACGAGCCGGAGCGTATCGCCCTGCGCGAGGACGCCCTCGACCTGGCCGAGCAGCTCTTGCGCACCCGCGAGACCCGAGCCGCTGACGGCCTGATACGTGCTGACGATGAGGCGCTCGAGCCCGGCCTCGGCGTGCAGGGCCTTCAGCACCGGCATGGCGGCCATCGTCGTGCAGTTCGGGTTGGCGATGATGCCGCGCGTGGCTTCGGCGATCGCGTGCGGATTGACCTCGCTCACCACGAGCGGAACGTCGGGGTCGAGACGCCACGCGCTGGAGTTGTCGATGACGACCGCGCCGGCTTCCGCGAAGCGCGGGGCGTGCGCGCGGCTGCCCGTCGCGCCCGCCGAGAACAGCGCGATGTCGATGCCTGCGGGGTCGGCGGTCGCGACATCTTCGATGATGACGGTCGTGCCGCCGAAGTCGATCGACGTGCCCGCAGAGCGGGCCGTGGCGAACAGGCGCAGTTCGCGGATCGGGAAGTCGCGCTCGACGAGGATCTCGCGCATGACGGTGCCGACCTGTCCGGTGGCGCCGACGATGGCGAGGGATACTCCGGAGTCGGAGATGCGGGTCATGGTGTCGGGTCCTCTCGGGTGGCTCAGCGACCGGTTCCGGCGTGGACGATCGCTTCGATCTCGCCGTCGAGGTCGTAGGCGGTGTGCACGGCGCGAGCGGCCTCGGCCAGGTCGTCGCCGCTGACGACGACCGAGATGCGGATCTCGGACGTCGAGATCATCTCGATGTTGATACCGGCGATCGACAGCGCCTCGAACAGCGTCGCCGAGACGCCCGAGTGCGTGCGCATGCCGGCGCCGACGACCGAGAGCTTTCCGATCTGGTCGTCGTGCAGCAGGTTCTCGAATCCGACCTCGGCCTGCTCCGCGGCGAGGGCGCGCAGCGCGACGCTCGCCTCGATCTTGGGGACCGTGAACGAGATGTCGGTGCGTCCGGTGGTCGCCGCGGACACGTTCTGCACGATCATGTCGACGTTGGCGCCGGATTTGGCGACGACCTTGAAGATCTCGGCGGCCTTGCCCGGCACGTCGGGAACGCCGACGACGGTGACCTTGGCCTGGCTGAGGTCCGTCGCGACTCCCGCGACGATCGGCTCTTCCATCTGTTCTCCCTTTTCGCCGTCGGGAAGCGTCATTCCCGGTCCCAGCACGTAGGTCCCGACGCCCGAGCTGAAGGTCGAGCGCGCGTGGATGAGCACGCCGTGCCGACGCGCGTATTCGACGGCGCGGATGTACAGCACCTTCGCACCGTTTGCCGACAGCTCGAGCATCTCTTCGCTCGTGACCACCCGCAGCTTGCGCGCCTTCGGCACGACGCGCGGATCGGCGGTGAACACACCGTCGACGTCGCTGTAGATCTCGCAGGCGTCGGCATCCAGTGCCGCGGCGAGCGCGACGGCTGTCGTGTCGGTGCCCCCGCGGCCGAGCGTCGTGATGTCGCGCGTGTCGCGGTTGAACCCCTGGAAGCCCGCGACGATGACGATGGCGCCCTCGTCGAGCGCCTCGCGCAGGCGCACGGGCGTCACATCGACGATCCGCGCCGCGCCGTGCGTGGCATCGGTGATCATGCCCGCCTGGCTGCCCGTGAAGGATCGCGCCTCGAAGCCCATCGAATGGATCGCCATCGCCAGCAGCGCCATCGAGATGCGCTCGCCGCTCGAGAGCAGCATGTCGAGCTCGCGCGGGGCGGGGATGGGCGCGACCTCGGTCGCGAGTTCGAGCAGTTCGTCGGTCGTGTCGCCCATGGCGCTCACGGCGACGACGACGTCGTGGCCGGCGCGGCGGGTATCGACGATGCGCTTCGCCACGCGCTTGACGCCCTCGGCATCCGCGACAGACGACCCGCCGTATTTCTGGACGATCAGCGCCACGATGGAACTCCCCGGATGCACGGACGGATGCCGCACACAGACCTCCATCTTACGGAGCCGGCCATGCCCTCCCGCTCATGTGACGACGTCGCTAGAGTGCACGTCATGAGCGGGTTCCTGCAGGAGTGGAGCGAGTTCAACGTCGCGATGACGGGAGCCACGGCCGCTCTGGCGGGCCTGGTCATCGTCGCGGCGAGCGTCAACATCGGCGACATCGTCGCCTCCCGCCCCCTGACGGCTCGGCTCGGGTCGGCGATCGTGATGCTCGTCGTGGCGCTCATCGCCTCGGCCCTGGGGCTCGTGCCCGGCATCGACGGGCTGTGGTTCGGCGGTCTCGTCGTGGCGGCAGCCCTCATCGCACTGGGATTCCAGATCGCCACGGCGCGGGTGCTCGCCGCCGACCGGGATCCGCGCGACGGCGCACGATGGGCGAAGTCGCTCCTCGGGTTCGTTCCCGCGGTCGCCTATCTCGCCGCGGGTGTGCTCGCGCTCGCGGCGCAGCCGGCCGCTCTTGCGGTGGCCGCCGCCGGCGCCCTCCTCGCGATCGTCGGCGCGATCCTCGTCTCCTGGGTCGCGCTGGTCGAAGTGCTGCGCTGAGCGGCGCGGTCGAGGGCGGCTCAGCCGAGTGCGACGGGTGGGATGTCGCCCGGCGGCTTCTTGGCGCGAAGCGCGCCGCCGGTCGCCGCGAGCCAGCATCCGAGGATCACGAGCGGGAAGCCCACGATCAGCCCCGGCGTGATCTGCTCGCCGAGGATGATGACGCCGAGGATGATCGCCACGACGGGGTTGACGTAGGTGAACAGCGGCGCGCGCGACGGCCCGACGAGATCGATCAGCGCGAAGAAGACGATGAAGGCGACCGCGGTGCACACGACCGCGAGCAGGACGAGCGCCGTCGTGCTCTCGAGCGTCGGCATCTCGTGCTGCGTGAGCAGGGCGATCGGCAGATAGAAGATGCCGACGGCGGCGAGCGAGATCGTGATGGTCCCGAGCGCGGGGATGCCCTTGAGCTTGTGCGCGACGATGAACGGCGCGATCGCGTACCCGATGGCGACGAGCAGCAGCTCTCCGATGGCGATGAGGGCGCCCGGACCGCCGACGGCCAGGCCCGGACCGGCGACGATGACGGCGACCCCGCCGAAGCCGATCGCGAGTCCGATCACCCTCGACGGCTTCAGGACCGACCGGTCCCCCGCCGTGAAGGCGACGATCGCGGCGAACAGCGGCACCGTCGCGACGAGGAGTCCCGTGAGCCCCGAGGGCAGCGTCTGCTCGGCGTGGCTCAGGAGCAGGAAGGGCCCGGCCATCTCGACGGCCCCGAACACGAGCACCCAGCCGAGCTTCTTCCACGCGGGCCGCAGCGCTCCCTGCCGCATCGCGAACGGCAGCAGGATGAGGGCCGCGATGAGCGTGCGCCCGGCGACGACGGATGCCGGTGAGTACGAGTCGACCGCCTGCTTGATGAAGAGGTAGGGCATGCCCCACAGCAGGCACATCGCACCGAACAGCACCCAGGCTCGCGGAGTGAACCGCTGGAGTACGGCGGTCATCCGACCGACCGGCGCCCTTCGAACGCGCGACCGAGCGTGACCTCGTCGGCGTACTCGAGGTCGCCGCCCACGGGCAGACCCGACGCGAGCCGGGTCACGGCGATCTCGAGCGTGTGCAGCAGTCTGCTCAGATACGTCGCGGTCGCCTCGCCCTCGAGGTTGGGGTTCGTCGCGAGGATGACCTCTTGCACCGTGCCGTCGGCGAGTCGCTGCATGAGCTGCGTGATGCGCAGGTCGTCGGGGCCGACGCCGGCGATCGGGCTGATGGCGCCGCCCAGCACGTGGTAGAGACCGCGGAACTCTCGCGTGCGCTCGATCGCCGCGACGTCTTTGGCGTCTTCGACGACGCAGATGAGCGTCGCGTTGCGTCGCGGATCGCGGCAGATGCTGCAGCGGTCCTGCTCGGAGACGTTGCCGCACACATCGCAGAAGCGCACCTTCTCACGCACCTCGCTGAGCAGCTGGGCCAGGCGCGAGACATCGAACGACGGCGACTGCAGGATGTGGAACGTGATGCGCTGCGCCGATTTCGGGCCGATGCCGGGAAGCCGGCCGAACTCGTCGATGAGGTCTTGGACGATGCCGTCGTACATGGTCTATCCGAACTTCGTCGCGGGCGTGTAGGGCTCTTCTCGCACGAACGTCGCGCCGAGCATCTGACGCACGACCGCCTCGCCGTAGCGCTGCACGCCGTCGGCGCGACGCGGGGGTGCGATCCGCGGCGCCACGACGGGCGGCACCGGCACGGGGTCGAGCTGCTCGGCATCGATCTCGTCGTCATCGACCGGCTCGATCGACGGCGTCACATCGGCCGGAGGCAGCACGGCGCCGTCGTGCGCGAGGGTCATCGTGCGGGAGTGAGCGGATGCCGCATCCTCGGGTTCGTCGTCGACGGCGAGGGATGCCGCCACAACGCCTGTCCCCCGTGCGGAGGCCGCCCCCGGTGCCGGCGCATCGGGGGCCGCCGGCGCGTCGGGAGTCGCCGGAATAGGTGCGACGGCCCATTCGGTGACGGGCGAGGCCGACGGCGATGCGCGCCCGGGAGCGGGCGCCGTGCGTTCGGGCGCCGGCGAGCGCGGCACCGGGTCGGGCGAGAGGCCGGATGCGGGAGCTGGGCGCGAGGGACCGGGGCGATCGGAAGGGTCGTCGTCGGGCGGCGGCGGGTCGTCGGACGGCGGCGGTGCCTCGTCACGTCCCGCCGGCGGCGGGCCGTCGAGCCGCGTCCGGAAGCGCACCTGGACGCCGAGGGTGTCGGCGATCGCCTGACGCACGTCGACATGGGCGTCGGTGCCGCCCATGGCACGCGGCTTGAACCGCTCGAGGTCGCTCGCGCTGCGGAACGCGAGCGTGATGTTCGGCGCCGCGGGGTCGCCGTCGAGCTCGATGACGCGCGTCGCGGAGGCGAGCAGCCACGACGAGCGCCGCATCTGCTCGAGGCGCGAGAGCACTTCGGGCCACGCATCCTGAATGCGCTGCAGCGTGACCGGACCCGTGGCGACGGGCTCGGCCGCCGGTGCCGACACAGGAGATGCAGGTGCCGGCGCGGCGGGTGCCGGCGCGGAAGCGACGGGAGCCGGCGCAACGGGTGCCGGCGCGGAAGCGACGGGAGCCGGCGCAGCGGGTGCCGGCGCGGAAGCAGCCGGAGCCGGCACGGAAGCAGCGGGTGCCGGCGCGGAAGCGACGGGAGCGGCCGGTGCCTGAGCAGCGGGCGCGGGAGCGCCAGCGGTGGGAACCGGGGTGCGTGCTTCGGTCGTCGCCCGTGGCGACTCGGCCACCGCCGGTCCGCTCGCGAGGACGCGTGCGACCATGAGCTCGAGCTGCAGGCGCGGCGAGGTCGCACCCGTCATGTCGTCGAGCGTCGCGATGACGATGTCGGCCGTGCGCGACAGCCGTGCCGGGCCGAACGCATCGGCCTGACGGGTCATGCGTGCGAGGTCTTCTTCGGAGAGACCGCGCAGCACGGCGGAAGCGCCCTGGCCCGTCGCCGCAATGATGATGAGGTCGCGCAGCCGTTCGAGCAGGTCGTCGACGAAGCGTCGCGGATCCTGCCCCGTCTGCACGACGCGGTCGATCGCCGCGAACGCCCCGGCGGCGTCGTTCGCCGAGAAGGCGTCGACGACCTCGTCGAGAAGCTCGGCGTGGGTGTAGCCCAGCAGCGAGACGGCGCGCTCGTACCGCACGATCACACTGGCTGCACCGGTTCCTGAGCCCGTCGAAGGATCGGTTCCTGAGCCCGTCGAAGGATCGGAGCCGGCGATGAGCTGATCGAGCAGCGAGAGCGTGTCACGCGGAGAGCCGCCCCCGGCGCGCACGACGAGCGGCAGAACACCGGCTTCGACCTCGACGCCCTCGCTCGTGCACAGCTCTTGCACGTAGTCGAGCATCGCGGCGGGCGGCACCAGCCGGAAGGGGTAGTGGTGCGTGCGCGAGCGGATCGTGCCGATGACCTTTTCGGGCTCGGTCGTCGCGAAGATGAACTTGACGTGATCGGGGGGCTCTTCGACGAGCTTGAGCAGCGCGTTGAAGCCCTGCGGCGTCACCATGTGCGCCTCGTCGAGGATGAAGATCTTGAACCGGTCGCGCGCGGGCGCGAAGATCGCGCGCTCGCGCAGATCACGCGCATCGTCGACGCCGTTGTGGCTCGCGGCGTCGATCTCGACGACGTCGAGCGACCCGCCCCCGCCCCGACCGAGCTCGACGCAGCTGTCGCACGTGCCGCACGGGGTGTCGGTCGGCCCCTGCGCGCAGTTCAGACAGCGCGCGAGGATGCGAGCCGATGTCGTCTTGCCGCAGCCGCGCGGCCCCGAGAAGAGGTAGGCGTGACCGACGCGGTCGCCGCGCAGCGCCGTCATGAGCGGATCGGTGACCTGCGCCTGCCCGATCATCTCGCCGAAGGACTCGGGTCGGTACCGACGATAGAGGGCTGTGGTCACCCGCCTAGCCTACGGCGTGCCTCGGACACCGGAGCCGGTGCGGCACCGGCATCCGATCTCACGCGTCGACGCCGTGCTCGACGTCGGCCGCCATCCCGATGACCGGGATCGAGGCGGTGACCGTCGGCACCGAGGCCGACAGGATCGAGCCGTCCTCCCGCCGCGCTTCGCCGAGCTCCTGCAGCGACGGCCGGCCGGCGATGACGGGGCCCTGCCCGCGCAGCGGGACGACGACCTCTTCGTCCGATCCGACGACGTATCCCGTGCCGCGCACGCTGAATCCGACCGGGTCGCCGTCCGACGCGCGCACGCGCAGTTCGTCGCGCGTGACCTTCACCTCGAGGCGCGTGCCGTGCCAGTGCAGCACGTACTCGAGCGAAGGCCACGAGACCGGAAGCCGCGGGTCGAAGGTCAGCTCGCCGAAATGGTCGCGCATGCCGCCGAAACCGGACACGAGCGCGGTCCACACTCCCCCGGCCGACGCGACGTGCACGCCGTCCGCGGTATTGGCGTGCAGGTCGGCCAGATCGACGAACAGCGCCTGGCGGAAGTACTCCAGCGCGAGGTCCTGATAGCCGACCTCGGCCGCGAGAACCGCCTGCACGATCGCCGAGAGCGTCGAGTCGCCCGTCGTCAGCGGGTCGTAGTACTCGAAGTCGGCGAGTTTGTCCTCGGCCGAGAAGTGATTGCCCTGCAGGAACAGCGCGAGCACGACGTCGGCCTGCTTGAGCACCTGGTAGCGGTAGATGACGAGCGGGTGGAAGTGCAGCAGCAGCGGGCGCTTCTCGGGAGGCGTGCTCTCGAGATCCCAGATCTCGCGTTCGAGGAACACATGGTCCTGAGGATGGATGCCCAGGGCCGGGCTGAACGGGATGTGCATCGCCTCGGCGGCACGATCCCACGCCTCGGCCTCGTCGGGCTCGAGATCGAGGCGCTCGGCCATGAGCCGGTAGGCCTCGGGAGCGTTCTGCTGCATCTCGCGGACCGTCCGCGCCGCGAAGCGCAGATTGAAGCGCGCCATGACGTTCGTGAAGAGGTTGTCGTTGACGACCGTCGTGTACTCGTCGGGACCGGTCACGCCGTGGATGTGGAACGACTCGACGTCGATGCTGCCGTCGCTGACGCGCCAGAACCCGAGGGTCGCCCACAGGCGCGCCGTCTCGACCGCGATGTCGACGCCCTCGCGGTGGAGGAAGTCCATGTCGCCCGTCGCTCGGATGTACTTCGCCAGCGCGTAGCTGACGTCGGCGTTGATATGGAACTGCGCCGTGCCGGCGGCGTAATAGGCCGAGGCCTCTTCGCCGTTGATCGTGCGCCACGGGAACAGCGCGCCCGCCTCGTTCAGCTGGAAGGCGCGACGCCGTGCCGCGGGGAGCATGAGGTAGCGCATCCGCAGTGCGTTGCGCGCCCACAACGGCGTCGTGTAGGCGAGGAACGGGAGCACGTAGATCTCGGTGTCCCAGAAGTAGTGCCCGCTGTATCCGGAGCCGGTCATGCCCTTCGCCGGCACGCCGTGGGCGTCGGCCCGAGCGGCGGCCTGTGCGAGCTGGAAGAGACACCAGCGCGTCGCCTGCTGCAGGTCGTCGTGTCCGCCGATGCGCACGTCCGAACGCTCCCAGAACCGGTCGAGCCACGTCCTCTGGTCGGCGAAGATCGTGTCGACGCCGAGAGCGAGGGCGCGGTCGACCGTACGACGCGATCGGTCGACGAGCTCGCGCGCGGGCACGCCGCGCGACGTGTGGTAGCCGACGAGCTTCGTGATGCGGATCGGCACGCCCGCCTTCGCGTGGACGCGATAGACGTTCTTGGCGATGTCGGCGTCGACGAGGCGTCGCGTCTCGAACTCGTTCGCGGTCTCGACGATGTGATCGGCGACGACGGCGATCGTCATGCCCGACTCGCTCACGCGATACGACAGGCCCGAGCGGTCTTCCTCCTGCCAGTACTCCTGCGGCTGCAGGACGCGCTCCTCGAGCTTCTCGGTCTTGCGCGGATCGAAGCCGGCCTTCTTCGTGACGATCGGATTGCCGCCGTACACGTTCTCGCCGTCCTGGCGATTGATCACCTGGCAGCTGATCGTGACGGGAGCGTCGTCGTTGAGCACCGTGACATCCAAGCGCAGCACCGCGAGGTGCTTCTGGTCGAACGAGACGAGCCGCTCGTCTTCGACCCGTACCTCTTTGCCCGACGGCGTGACCCACAGCAACGACCGGCGCAGCACGCCGTCGCGCAGATCGAGGCTGCGCTCGTACTCGCGCAGATCGGCGATGTCGAGCGTGAGCGGCTGGTCGTCGACGTAGACCCGCATGACCTTCGCGTCGGGGGCGTTCACGATCGTCTGACCGACCTCGGCGAAACCGTACGCCTGCTCGGCATGACGGATCTGGAAGGTCTCGTGGAACCCGTTGATATAGGTGCCGTCCTCCTGCGCGTGCAGCCCCTCCGCGTGATTGCCGCGCAGTCCGAGGTAGCCGTTGGCGAGCGAGAACAGCGTCTCGGTCACGCCCGCGTCTTCGTCGGAGTACGAGCTCTCGACGAGACGCCACGGGTCGACGGGGAAGCGGTCGCGATCGATCACGGGACGAGCTCCTGCAGGTCGGCGACGACGACGTGGGCCCCGGCGTCGGTGAGAGCGGATGCGCCGACGCCGCGGTCGACGCCGATGACGAGGGCGAAGCCGCCGGCGACGGCGGACTGGACGCCGCTGATGGCGTCTTCGACGGCGACCGAACGGGCGGGATCGACCCCCAGCATCCGGGCCGCTTCGATGAAGACGTCGGGCGCGGGCTTGGAGGCGAGATGGTCGCGTTCGGCGATCACGCCGTCCATCACGACGGGGAATCGCCCGCGGATGCCGGCGACGTTCAGAACCTCTTCGGCGTTCTTCGAGCTCGAGACGACCGCGACCGGTGTGCCGGCGGCGTCGAGCACGTCGAGCACGGCGACCGAGCCCGGGTAGGGCGCGATGCCGTCTTCGCGCAGGACACGCTCGAACACGACGTTCTTCCGGTTGCCGATGCCGCACACGGTGTCGGCTTCGACGGGGTCGGACGGGTCTCCCCAGGGCACCTCGACATCGCGCGAGCGCAGCAGGCTCGCGACGCCGTCGTACCTCTTCTTGCCGTCGAGCGATGCGAAGTAGTCGGCGTCGCTGTACGGCGGCTCGATGTTCCACTGCGCGAACAGCTCTTCGAACATCGTCCGCCAGGCGTGCATGTGCACGTCGGCGGTGGGGGTGAGCACGCCGTCGAGATCGAACAGGACGGCGTCGTACGCGGAGAGATCGGGGTGCGGCTCGGTGGTCACGGGTTCCCTTCGACGGAGGAACGGCAGACGGGCTCGGCCCACCTTCGCGCCGTCATGCAAGCGTAATCGGCGCGCGCCGCGAGCGACACCCGCCGTCAGGCTTCCGTCGCCTGCAGCGTCTGACGCGCGATCTCGAGCTCTTCATCGGTCGGCACGACGAGCACGGTCACACGCGACGCGTCGGTCGAGATGCGACGGGTCCCCCGTGCCCGCTCTTCGTTCCGGGCGGGGTCGATCTCGACGCCGGCGAAGCCGAGTGTCGCGAGGGCGCCCGCCCGCACAAGGGCGGAGTTCTCGCCGACACCGGCCGTGAACGAGATGACATCGACGCCGCCGAGCTGCGCCAGGTATGCACCGGCGTAACCGCGCAGGCGATGCAGATACACCTCGAACGCCAGGGTCGCCGCGGCATCCCCCTTCTCCATACGCTGCACGACGTCGCGCATGTCGGACACGCCGGCGAGACCGCGCAGGCCGGAGCGCTTGTTCAGCAGGGTGTCGAGATCGTCGATCGACATGCCCGCGCGACGCCCCAGCTGCAGCAGCACCGCCGGGTCGATGTCACCCGATCGCGTGCCCATCACGAGGCCTTCGAGCGGTGTCATGCCCATCGACGTGTCGACGGAGCGTCCGCCGTCGATCGCCGTGACGGATGCACCGTTGCCGAGGTGGAACACGATCTGGGTGAGATCGCCGAGCGGGCGGCCGACGAAGGCCGCCGCGGCTTCGGAGACGAACTTGTGCGACGTGCCGTGGAAGCCGTAGCGGCGGATGCGGTGCTCGGCGGCCAGTTCGCGATCGATCGCGTAGGTGTAGGCGGCGGGCGCGAGGGTCTGATGGAACGCCGTGTCGAAGACCGCGACGTGCGGGATGTCGGCGAACGCGAGTCTGGCGGCGCGGATGCCCTGCAGCGCCCCGGGGTTGTGCAGCGGCGCGAGCATGGACAGCTCGTCGATGTTGATCTCGACGAGCGGCGTGATGATGGTGGGCTCGAAGAAGCGCGCGCCCCCGTGCACGACCCGGTGACCGACGGCGACCGGCGGCCGCTCGTCGAGCGAGGGCCCGTGCTCGGCGAACGCGTCGAGCATGACGGCGAAACCGGCGGTGTGGTCGGGGATGGCGAGTTCGCGTTCGTACGTCGCCTCGACGACGGTCGGTGCGGGACCGCGAGGGTCGGCCAGCGCGGCTGCTTCGACCGTGTGCACCGCGCGGCCGACGGCCTCGCCGATCCGCTCGACGAGGCCCGAGGCGAGAACCGACTCGGTCTGCATGTCGATCAGCTGGTACTTGAACGACGAGGACCCGCTGTTGACGACGAGCACCGTGCTCATACGGCATCCTCTCCCTGCGCCTGGATCGCCGTGATCGCGATCGTGTTGACGATGTCCTCGACGAGCGCGCCGCGCGAGAGGTCGTTGATGGGCTTGTTGAGCCCCTGCAGCACGGGGCCGATCGCGATCGCCCCCGCGGAGCGCTGCACGGCCTTATAGGTGTTGTTGCCCGTGTTCAGGTCGGGGAAGACGAAGACCGTCGCACGGCCGGCGACCTGCGAGCCGGGCATCTTGGCCGCCGCGACGGCGACGTCGGCCGCGGCATCGTACTGGATGGGGCCCTCGACGAGCAGCTGGGGCGCGCGTTCGCGCACGAGTCGCGTCGCGCCGCGCACCTTCTCGACGTCGGCTCCCGAACCGGACTCCCCCGTCGAGTACGACAGCATCGCGATGCGCGGGTCGATCCCGAACTGCGACGCGGTGGCGGCCGACGACACCGCGATGTCGGCGAGCTGCTCCATCGTCGGATCGGGGATGACGGCGCAGTCGCCGTAGACGAGCACGCGGTCGGCGAGCGCCATGAGGAACACGCTCGAGACGACCGAGACGTCGGGCCGCGTCTTGATGATCTCGAACGCCGGCCGGATCGTGTGCGCCGTCGTGTGGGCGGCGCCCGAGACCATGCCGTCAGCGAGGCCCAGATGCACCATGAGCGTGCCGAAGTACGACACGTCGGTCACCGTGTCGGCAGCTTTCGCGTACGTCACGCCCTTGTGCGCGCGCAGGCGCTCGTATTCGCGCGCGAACATGTCCACGTGGCCCGGGTCGAAGGGCGACAGGACGTGCGCCTGCTCGATGTCGACCCCGAGCTCGATGGCCCGCGAGCGCACCTCGGTCTCGTCGCCGAGGATCGTGAGGTCTGCGATGCCTCTCGAGAGCACGCGCGCCGCCGCTCGCAGCACGCGGTCGTCGCCGCCTTCGGGCAGCACGATGCGCTTGCGGTGACTGCGAGCGCGTTGGACGAGCTCGTACCCGAACATGAGCGGCGTCACGACCGTGGATCGCGCGAGGCCGAGCGATTCGGTCAGTTCGGCCGTGTCGACGTGCGTCTCGAACATCGCCAGCGCCGTGTCGTAACGCCGCTGCGAGTCGGCGGCGAGCCGCCCGCGCGTGCGCATGACGCGAAGCGCGGTCTCGTACGTCCCGAGGTCGGTCGTGATGATCGGCAGCGACGAGGCGAGGCCGTCGATGAGCCGGTTGATCGGGTCGGGCAGCGGGAACGGGCCGTTCAGCACGATGCCGGCGAGCGAGGGGAAGGTGCCCGAGGCGTTCGCGAGCAGCGTCGCCAGCAGCACCTCGGTGCGGTCGGCGGCGACCACGACGATCGCGCCCTCTTCCAGGCGCGGCAGCACGTTGACCATCGACATGCCCGCCACGACGACGCTCAGCACTTCGCGCGTCAGCAGGTCGGGGTCGCCCTTGACGAACCGGCCCTCGACCGACCGGAGCACGCCGCGCACCGACGGCGCGATGAGAAACCGGTCCTCGGGCAGCGCCCAGACGGCAGTCGGGTGCTCGGCGCTGGCGCGTCCGGCGTGCGGCGCCGTCTCGACGACGGCCTTCACGGCCTCGACGGTCTCGGCGAGGCGGTCGGGGTCGACGCGGTTCGCGATCACGGCGAGCAGACCCGCTCGCCCGTGCGCGAGCTCGGTGAGCGCGAGCGACGCGATCTGCCCGACCTGCTCGGGTGTCCGCGCCGTCGACGCGCCGAGTTGCTCGCCCTGGCCGGCGCGGCCGCTCAGCACGAGCAGCACGGGTGCGCCGAGGTTCGCGGCGATGCGAGCGTTGTAGGCGAGCTCGGCGGGACTGGCGACATCGGTGTAATCCGACCCGACGATGACGACCGCATCGCACCGCGCCTCGACGGCCTTGAACCGCTCGACGATCGTGGCGAGGGCGGCATCCGGATCGAGTCGCACGTCGTCGTACGTCACGCCGACGCAGTCCTCATAGGGCAGATCGACGCCGTCGTGATCGAGCAGCATCTGCAGCACGTAGTCCGGTTCGTCCGTCGAGCGGGCGATCGCGCGGAAGACCCCGACCCGGGGAGTCGCCCGGCTCATGGCATCCAGAACGCCCAAGGCGATCGTGGATTTACCCGAGTGACCTTCGGCCGACGTGATGTAGATGCTCTGCGCCACTCGTCCACCCTAGGCGCGCACCGGATCCACCGGGGAAAAGTAAGACTCTCCGCGAACCCGGCAGAGCCTGGTTACCCTTGCTACGTTTCCGTCCTGGGGGAGTTGGCCTGGATGCCGCCTCGCGGAGAGCTGGCTCCAGTGTACCCGCCTCGGGCGCTCACTCCGCCAACGGGATGATCCGCGGGCCCGCGGCATCCGCGATGACGAGCACACGCTGCGCGACGATGCCGCGGAGCGACTGCACGAGCTCGGACAGCGCGCCATCGGAGAACGCGGCCGGGTGCTCCGAGGGGGCCGCATCGGCGGTGCGCCACAGCGTGACGGGCACCCCCAGACCGGTTCGGATCCCCGCCGCCAGCGACTCCCCTTCCGGACCGCCCGCGACGAGGAGGATCCTCCCGATCGTCGCTTTCGGAGTGTCGGCGGCGGTGCCGCGCGTGCGCCGCCACACCGCGAAGTGGTAGGCGAAGACCAGTCCCGTCGCGACGACCACGCCCAGCGGTGCGCGCAGGACGTCGATGGCGCCGCCGGCAGAAGACGCGTCGAAGACGAGCGCGAGCAGCCGCGACCCGATCATCAGCAGCGCGATGATCGCGACGATCGCGCTCGTCCCGAACACGATGACGAGGTAGACGCGGCGCGCGCGATCGTCGACGGGTGCGTCGGCGGGCGGAGCGACGGCCGGTGGGCTCGGATGGGCGGGCCGCCACGCGAGCCACCACACCGGGGCGCCGATGACGAGGGCGCTGAGTCCGCCGAGCAGCAGGGTGAGGGGCGCGGTCGCCACGATCGGCGCCGTCAGCGAGGCCAGGAGGGCGTTCACCACGACACCGAATCCGCTCGCGGCGCCGATGACGGCGATCCCCGCCACGGCGAGCCTCGTCGCCTGCCGGACCCTCGATGAGGCCCGATGCGCGATACCCCCGTGATAGGTGCTGATGATGCCGGCGACGAGCGCCGCGGCGAGGGCGACATCGACCGACGTCAGCACGACGCGTGCATCCCCGTCTCCGAACAGGAGGCGCAGGATGCTCTGCAGCAGCACCCCCGCGCCGACGAGCGCGAGGGCCGCGAAGCCGGCGGTGACGGCCACGAGGACGATCTCGGCGAAGCCGCCTCTTGCCGTACGTGCGCCCTCACCGTAGGTGTGCCATGCCCACGCCGCGGCGCCGAGGAATGCCCAGACGAGTCCCTGCAGAACGGCGACGGCGGTTCCGTTGGTCGCCACGAGCACCGACGCGCCATCGAGCGCGTCGGAAACGAGCGCCGCGAGCGCCGCGATCGCGCCGGACGCTCCCACGACGAGACCCCACACCGCCGACAGCGACACGGTCGGGATCCCGAGCCGTGTCGGCGACAACGACGGGCTGCGATGAAGGGCGCGGTGGAGCACCCACACCGCCGCCCAGACGACGCCGGTCGCGAACGCCCCCGGACGCCACTGACCGGCGAGTGCGGCGGCCGCGGCATCCCCCATCCCCACCGTGGCGACGATGAGCGACGTCAGCGTGACGACGAGCAGGTACAGGCCCCACCCGATGGAGGAGCGTTCCTCGGGATCGGTGCGCAGCCGACGTGCTTCCCACCACCACAGCGCCACGGCGAGCGGGGTCGCGATGAGGGTGAAGGCGAGCGAGCGGGCGATGTCGCCTCCGCCGACATCGACGACGACCGTGCCCACGTCGAGCAGCCGGGCGAGAAGGCCGCTCAGACCGATCGCGGCGACGGTGACGAGCGAGAACAGGACGAAGAAGACGATGACGCGGCGAACCACCGTCTGACCTCTCATTGCGCGCTCCGCATGCACTCGACGAAGGGCCAGGGCGCGGACACGATGAGCCAGTCCCCGTCGGTGCGGGTGAGCCGGAAGACCTCCTCGGACTGCGACTCGCCCCCGCCGAAGAGGCCGCCGCTGTACGAGTAGGTGACCACGACGCGCACTCGGGCCGTGTCGCCGTCGACGGTGGTTCCCGCCAGAGTGACGCGGTACTCCGTTCCGTCGGGCATGAAGTAGCCGCAGTCGTCGTCGCCCGGAGCGAGCAGCTCGACGGCGGCCTCGACGTCGCCGTCGATGAGCGCCTGCGTGTAGCGCTGCGCCACGCCCTCGGGCGAGGTCTCGTCCAGCGCCGTGGGACCGCCGCGCAGCAGCACGGTGACGAGGGCGATCACCACGACGACCCCGACGAGCACGAGGAGGGTGATGAGGGCGGCACGCGGGCCGCGGCCCGGCGTCGGGGCCGGTGCGCTTTCTTCGCTCATGCGCTCATGGTGCCGCAAAATCCGGCGTTCGCCGCGCAGGCCCGCCCCCGGGTCTGCGCGGTTACCATCGTTGTGCGGGCGCCGCGGCCCGCTTCACCGCATCCCAGGGGGTCGCATGCCCGATGCCGAGGTCCTCACGGGCGACGAGTTCACGCGCATCACCGACGCCGTCGTGTCGTCGGTGACGACCGTGATCGACGGCAAGCCCGAGGCCGTGCGCTCGGCGCTGGTGTGCCTGCTCGCCGAGGGGCACCTGCTCATCGAGGACGTGCCCGGCGTCGGCAAGACGATGCTCGCCCGCGCCCTCGCGGCATCCGTCGACGCGAGCGTGCGCCGCATCCAGTTCACGCCCGATCTGCTCCCCGGAGACGTCACCGGCGTGAGCGTCTTCAACCCGATCGAGCGCGAGTTCGAGTTCAAGCAGGGCGCGATCTTCGCCAACATCGTCATCGCCGACGAGATCAACCGGTCCTCCCCCAAGACGCAGTCGGCGCTGCTCGAGGCGATGGAGGAGCGCCAGGTCACCGTCGACGGTCGCACGCACCTCGTCCCCCACCCGTTCCTCGTCGTCGCGACGCAGAACCCGCTCGAGATGGAGGGCACGTATGCGCTCCCCGAAGCGCAGCGCGACCGCTTCATGATGCGCATCTCGATGGGCTACCCCGATGCCCGCGCCGAAGCGCTCATGCTGCGCCAGAGAGAGACGGCCAACCCGCTCGACGCGCTCGCTCCGGTCACCTCGAGCGCGACCGTCGCACAGCTCATCGCGTCGGCGCGGGCCGTGCACGTCGCCCCCGCGATGGAGGAGTACGCCGTCGGGCTCGCCCACGCAACCCGTGGCCACGCCGACCTCCGCCTCGGCGCGAGCCCGCGCGCGACGCTGCAGCTCGTGCGCGCCGCCAAGGTGTGGGCGGCGCTGGATTCACGCAGCTATGTCATCCCCGACGATCTCACCGACCTCCTCGCTCCCGTCTTCGCGCACCGCCTCATCCCGGCGCGGTCGGCCGGACGAGCGCGCAACGCGACCGAGACCGTGACCGCCGTGCTCGAGCGCATCGCGGCGACCGTGCGGGTGCCGATCGCGGCGCGGCAGTGACGGCGAGACCATGAGACGCCTGTGGCCGCTCACCCCTCGGGGAACGGGCGCGCTCGTGCTCGCGATCGCGTGCTTCGTGCTCGCGAGCGAACTGGGCGTGACCGAGCTGCAGTACTTCGGGATGCTGCTCATCGCGGTGCTCGTCGCGAGCGTCGGCAGCCTGCACCTGCTGCGCCGCACCGACGCCGTCGCGCGCTCGCTGCACCCCGACGTCGTGACGGTGGGCACCCAGACGCACGTCGACGTGCGCGTCGGGCTGCGCAGCGTCGTCCCGACGCCGGCGGGAACCTGGCGCGACGAGCTTCCGGCCGGGCTCACGGGTCCCGCAGAGGGGGCTTTCGCGGCGCTCGGCTCGGGACTCATCGGCGGCGTGCACGGCGGCAACCGCACCCTGGAGCTGACGTATGTCGCGACGGGCGCGCGGCGCGGCATCCATTCGATCGGACCGCTGACGCTGCGCTGCAGCGACCCGTTCGGGCTGGCCCGGCGCAGCATCCGTCTGCGCGAGCGCACCGTCGTGACGGTGGCACCGGCCCTCGTCGATCTGCCGGCGCTGACCGACCTCGCCGGTGAATCGGGCGGGATGCTGCACACCGCGGTCGACCAGCTCGGGCAGGGCGCCGACAACCTCATCGCGCGGCCCTACGCGCCGGGCGATTCGATGCGGCGCATCCACTGGCGTGCGACGGCCCACCGCGACGAGCTCATGGTGCGGCAGGAGGAGCAGGAATCGACCCCCGAGGCGACCGTCGTGCTCGACCGGAGCGTGCTGCGCTGGTCGGCAGATGCGCTCGTCGAGACGGGAGCGGACCCGGGCTTCGAGACCGGCGTGTCGGCGTGCGTCTCGGTCGTCGCCCGACTCGTGCGCGACGGTTATGCCGTCGATGTGCTCGATTCCGACGGCGCCGTGCTCATCGAGCGGCTCGATGATGCGGACCCCTCCGACATCGAGGAACTGCTCACGCGCTTCGCGACGATCATGGCCCGGCGCGACGACCATCTCCCGCGCGTCGCGCAGCTGTTCGCGGGGGTCATGACGGGGCCCGTCGTCGTCATCGTCGGACGCCTCGATCCCGCGGATGCCACGGCCCTGGCCGCCGTCGCCCACCACAGCGCGCTTCCCGTGCTGCTCACGACGGCGCCGGTCGGAGACGCCCTCGAGCGGACCGCCGACGCGGGCTGGCACACGGGCGCGCTCGAGGCGGGTGGAGACGTCACCGACCCGTGGCGCGCCGCCGTCGGACGAGGAGCCGGCCGTGTCGGCTGAGGCACGACCCGTCGGCCGCGGCGACCTGCTCACCACGGTCGCGCTGCTCACCGCGCTCACCGCCGCGCTCGTGCCCGTGCTGCCCATGGTGCAGGGCAGCTGGTGGCTCGCGGCATCCGTCGGGGTCGCCGTCATCGTGCTCGGCGCGGGGCACGTCGCACGGCGACGTGGCCTGCCCGCCGTCGCCGTGTCGCTCATCGAGGCCGTTGTCTGGGTGCTCTGCCTCACGGGACTCTTCCTGCGCGACACGGCCTTCCTGTGGGTCATCCCCACGCCCGACACGATCGGGGTCGTGCCCTCGCTCGTCGCGCAGGCGTTCGAGGAGATCGCCGTCGGTGCCGCTCCGCTCCCGGCGACGCCTGCGCTCTCGTTCCTCATCGTGGGCGCCCTGGGGCTGCTCACGGTGCTCGTGGATCACGTCGTGCTCACGGCGCGTATGCCGCTGCTGGCATCCATCGGGATCATCGCGGTCTCGCTCATTCCGGCGATCGCCGTGCCGGGCCGCATCGATGTCACGGCCTTCGTGCTGCTGGGGGCGGCGGTGCTGTTCCTGCTGCGCGCCGAAACCCGTTCGCGCGAGGCGCCGGCCGAGCGCGTCGTCGAGCGACGGGCCGGTGTGCCCGCGACGGCGTTCAGCATCGCCGCCGTGGCCCTCGTCGTCGCCGTCGTCGCGGCTCCCCTGCTGCCGACGCCCGCGGTGCAGACCGGCGGCGGCCTGGGCGGCGGACCGGGCATCGACGCGAGCCTGCAGCTGGGCGACGACCTGCGCCGGCCGCAGGAGATCGAGGTGCTGCGGATGCGTTCGACGGAATCCACCGCGCCGTACCTGCGCGCCACGACGCTGTCCCGCTTCGACGGCGACGTGTGGCTGCCCGACCGCGTGCGGACCGTGCCGCTGGACAGTGCGTTCGGTCTGGGCGCACTCGGCGTCGGGGAGGACATCCGCATGGTCGAGACGACGGCGAATGTCGAGGTCGTGAACCTCGCGTCGGTGTGGGCGCCGATCACGTTCCCGGCGGTCGAGGTGAACGGGCTCGAGGGCGAGTGGGCCGCTGTGCCCTACAACCGCACCGTCGTGGCGCAGACCGGGTCGACGCAGGGGCAGCGGTATGAGGTCGTCGCGAGCGTGCCGCGCCCCACGCTCGAGCAGATCCGCGCGCGGTCGACGGGGTCGGGCGAAGCCTTCGAAGACGCCCAGGCGCTGCCGGGCGACGTGCCCCCCGTCGTCGCCGAACTCGCCGCCGAGATCACGGCGGGCGCGACGAACGACTACGACGCGCTCATCGCCCTGCAGCGCTGGTTCCGCGGACCCGACTTCCGCTACTCGCTCGATGCTCCCGTCGAGGACGGCTTCGACGGCACGGGGGTCGAGGCCGTCGAGCGGTTCCTCGAGGTGCGGCGGGGCTACTGCATCCACTTCTCGTCGGCGTTCGCCCTGATGGCACGCACGCTCGACATGCCGAGCCGCATCGTCGTCGGCTACCTGCCGGGCGCCGCGACCGATGACGTCGAGGACGACGAGACGGTGTATTCGGTGTCGAGTTCGTTGCTGCACGCGTGGCCCGAGGTGTACTTCGACGGCATCGGGTGGATCGGGTTCGAGCCGACGAGCGGTCTCGGCTCCCCCACGGCGTTCCTGTCGTCCGCGTCGAGTCCGACCGGTGTCGACGCCGACGACGAGGCGGAGCCGCGGCCGTCGGCGTCGGCGAGCGCGTCGACGACACCCGCCCCCGATTCGCGCTTGGACCCGCGCGACGAAGCGCTGCCCGGGGCGGGCACCGGGGCGGCCGGCACTGTCCCGACGGTCGTCGTCGTGTTCGGCGTGCTGCTCCTCCTCGCGATGCCCGCTCTCGCACGCGAAGTGCGCCGTCGTCGGCTGGTCGCCGCCTCGCGCGCGGGTGACACCGCCGCGGCGTGGGCGATGATGCAGGATGCCGCGATCGACGTCGGCGCGCCCGTTCCGGCGAGCGAGTCGCCGCGCGCGTTCGCCGCGCGACTCGTCGCGGAGTACGGCGCCCCCGCCGATGCCATCGAGGTGCTCGTGCGTGCGATCGAGCGGGCGAGCTACGCGCCCGCTCGCGTCGCCGGCTATTGGCACGGCGATGAGGTGACCGAGGCCGCCGCCGCCGTCCGCGCGGCGCTGCTCGCGGCTGCGCCCCCGTCGCGGCGGCTGCTCGCCGCCGTGGCCCCGCGATCGCTCGTCGTGCGGCCGGGGAGCGTGTACGCATCAGGGGTCGCGCGCGCAGGGTAGGATAGCCCGTGGCCCTCCGGGGCCCTGGAGGATTCGCCTAGTGGCCTATGGCGCACGCTTGGAAAGCGTGTTGGGTGCAAGCCCTCAGGGGTTCGAATCCCCTATCCTCCGCCAGTGTGATGAGTCGCGACGCAGGCCTCAGTAGTGGTACCGGGCCTGCAAGATCGTGACGTGCTGCTCGTCGGCGACGTAAACGAGCCGATTGCTTTCATCGATTCGTCGCGACCAAGCGCCGGCCAGCGCGTACTTGAGGGGTTCGGGCTTACCGATCCCCTCGAAGGGGTCGTCTCGAAGGATGTCGCCGATCAGTGTGTTTATGCGTCTCAGCGTCTTTCGGTCCTGAGTCTGCCAGTAGAGGTAGTCCTCCCAGCCTTCGGACGTCCACACGAGTTTGCGCTCGGTCACGGCTCGAGCAGCTCGCGCTCTGCCACCTCACCCGAGCGAGCGCTCTCCATCGCGTTCAGCAGTCGGCGGGCGTTCTCCGGTGAACGCAGCAGGTAGCTGGTTTCCACCAGCGAGTCGTACTGATCTTTGGAGATCAGTACCGCGGAGCCGCGCTTCGAGATGATCTCCACCTCGCTGTGGTCCAGGTTGACGCGTTCAATGAGGCCGAACAGGTCCCGCCGCGCTTCGCTCGTCGTGATTGCCATGGCGCCTCCTCAAAGCCGTACCGGATATGGTACCACTCGGTCGATAGCGCACGCCCCGCCGTCGCTCCGGCCGGATAGCTTGACGGTAGAGTCCATTCGGCCGCACCGAGCCGGCCGCCATCTGCCCCTCAGCAGAACCACCCAGAACATGCGCAAGGGTGCGCTCCACCCAGTGAATCTCGTCTCGGCCGCACCGAACGGAGCCCGCATGACTGCTGTCGCCCCTGCGCAGGACCCCGCGAGCCGCTACCGGATCGAACCGACCGTGCTGCAGGCCCTGCGCAGCCCCCGCATCCTCACCCGCGAGGTGCTGGCCGGCCTCGTCGTCGCGATCGCACTGATCCCCGAGGCCATCGCGTTCTCGATCATCGCGGGCGTCGATCCTCGCCTGGGCCTGTTCTCCTCGTTCGTGATGGCCGTGGCGATCGCGTTCCTCGGGGGCCGGCCCGCCATGATCACTGCGGCGACGGGCGCGGTCGCCCTCGTCATCGCGCCCGTCGCGCGCGAGTACGGCATGGACTACTTCATCGCGACGGTCATCTTCGGCGGCGTCATCCAGATCGTCCTGGCCGTCCTCGGCGTCGCGAAGCTCATGCGGTTCATCCCGCGCAGCGTCATGGTGGGCTTCGTCAACGCGCTCGCCATCCTGGTCTTCGCAGCTCAGTTCCCGCAGCTCATCGACGTGCCGTGGCTCGTCTACCCCCTCGTCGTGGCGGGCCTGCTCATCATGTACCTGATGCCGCTCGTGACGAAGGTGATCCCCGCACCTCTCGTCGCGATCGTCCTTCTCACGGGCGCGACCGTCGTCTTCGGGCTCAACGTGCCGACTGTCGGCGATCAGGGCGAACTCCCCCAGCGTCTGCCCGAGCTCTTCATCCCGAACGTTCCTCTCACGTGGGAGACGCTCAGCATCATCTTCCCCTTCTCCGCCGCGATGGCCGTGGTCGGCCTGCTCGAGTCGCTCATGACGGCGAAGCTCGTCGACGACATCACCGACACGCACTCCCGAAAGACGCGCGAGGCGTGGGGCCAGGGTGTCGCGAACGTCCTCTCCGGCGCGTTCGGCGGCATGGGCGGCTGCGCCATGATCGGCCAGACGATGATCAACGTGAAGGCATCCGGCGCCCGCACCCGCATCTCGACGTTCCTCGCGGGTGTCTTCCTGCTGATCCTCGTGCTCGTCCTCGGCGACATCGTCGCCATCATCCCGATGGCCGCGCTGGTCGCGGTGATGATCGTCGTCTCGGTCGCGACGTTCGACTGGCACAGCATCCACCTCTCCACCCTCAGACGGATGCCGAAGAGCGAGACCCTCGTCATGCTCATCACGGTCGCCATGACGGTCGGGACCGAGAATCTCGCGATCGGCGTCGGGGCGGGCGTCGTCGCCGCGATGATCCTCTTCGCTCGCCGCGTGGCGCACTTCGTCACGGTGACGAGGCGCGTCGCCGAGACGGACGGCTCCCCCGTGGCCCACTACACGGTCGACGGCGAGCTCTTCTTCGCCTCGAGCAACGATCTGACGACGCAGTTCGAGTACTCGCGCGATCCGGACCGCGTCGTCATCGACATGGCGCGCTCGCACGTGTGGGACGCTTCGACGGTCGCCGCGCTGGATGCCATCCAGACCAAGTACACCCACCTCGGCAAGACGGTCGTGTTCGAGGGCATGAACGAGGCGACGGCGCGCCTGCACCGCCGGCTCAGCAGCGGACCCGAGGCCTGAGCCCTCAGCGAGCGGGAAGCAACGTCGCCAACAGCGCTTCGATGCGAGCGCGGATGTCGTCGCGGATCGGGCGGACCGCCTCGATCCCCTGCCCCGCCGGATCGTCCAGTTCCCAGTCCTCGTACCGCTTGCCGGGGAAGATCGGGCACGCATCACCGCAGCCCATCGTGATCACGACGTCGGATTCCCGAACCGCGTCCACCGTCAGGATCTTCGGGATGCCGCCGGCGATGTCGATTCCTTCCTCGGCCATCGCCCGCACCGCGACGGGGTTGACGGCGTCCTTGGGCGCGGAACCCGCCGAGAGCACCTCGACGTCATCGCCGCCCAGGGCCCGAAGGTAGCCCGCGGCCATCTGGGATCGTCCGGCGTTGTGCACGCAGACGAAGAGGACGGTGGGCTTGCGTGTCATGAGGTCGTTCCTTCTCGTCGCGGACGGTTGGCGGAGGGCTGCCCCCGACCGGTGGCGCGCACGCGCGATCCGTTCACGCGCAGCATCCGCCATCGATACCGGGGTCCGTCGAGCACACGCCGGTGGCCGGAAGCACCAGATCGACCTTCGCCGCGGAGGCCATGTCGCCGGCGAGCCACGCCGCGACGGATCGGACCTGCTCGTACCCCGTCGAGAGGAGGAATGTCGGCGCGCGTCCGTAGGATTTCATGCCGACGATGAAGAAGCCGTGCTCGGGGTGCGTGAGCTCGCCGAAGCCGTGCGGCTCGACCGTGCCGCAGGAGTGCATGTTCGGATCGATGAGCGGGGCGAGGCGCCGGGGAGCCTCGACGACCTCATCGAGGTCGAGTCGGATCTCGCGAAGCATGCCCAGGTCGGGACGAAAGCCCGTCGCGTTGACGACGACGTCGGCCTCGTGCACGGCGAGATCCCCGTGTCGACGGCCCCCCAGTTCGACGGTGTCCGCGACCCGTCGGGCCGTCATGATCTCGAAGCCGTCGAGCAACGCGATCTCCGAGCGCTCGACGGCCCGATCGACGCGGCGGCCGAGGTGCGCGCGTCCGATCAGCTCGTCATCGGGCGAGGAGGAGACCCGCACCGCTCGAGCCGTGCGGATGAGCCAGGTCACGCTGGTGTCCGGCTCCTCCCGCGCGAGGTCGATCAGGGCGAGGAGCGTGTTCGCGGCCGAGTGCCCCGCACCGACGACCGTGACCCGACGCCCGGCGAACTGCGCACGATCACGGCCGAGCACGTCGGGGAGCGCGGGGGTCACGAGGTCGGCGATCTCCGGCATCCCGAGCAGGTCGAGGCCGTTCGACGACAGCGGATTGGGCGACCGGTACGTGCCGGATGCGTCGATCACGGCGCGCGCAGGGACATCCTCGATGCCGCCGCCTCCCGTTCGGATGCGCACGTTGAACGGCGCATCCGCTCGTGCCGCACTGCGGGTGCGGTCCATTCCCTCACGTGTCACGCCCACGACTTCGACGCCCGTGCGCACACGCGCTGCGATCTCGTCGACCTCCGCGAGCGGGGCGACATAGCGCTCGACGAGCTCGGCGCCCGTCGGGGCGCGCTCGGGATCGGGAAGCTCCCACCCGCGCGCTTCGAGAAGTCGGCGGGATACCGGGTCGACGAGGTGCTTCCACGGAGAGAAGAGCCGCGTGTGCCCCCATTCGAGAATGCTGGATGCCGCGTGCTCCCCCGCCTCGAGGACGACGAAGTCGATCCCGCGCTCGAGCAGGTTCGCCGCGGCCGCCAGTCCGATCGGTCCCGCACCGATGATGGCCACGGGCAGCGTCGAGAGCCGACTCGTCTCGGTGACACGCGGCGTCAGGTCGAGCAGGGTCACGATGGCCTCCAGATATCGATGAGCGTCGATGCTGTCCGATTCTGGTCGCTCTATCGACGCCTGTCAATATCGATTACCCTCGATACATGACCACGATGCTCGAGCCGACCGACGTCCGCGCCGACGCGTGCTGCGCCCCTCTCGTACGCGAGCCGCTCACGGCGGCGGAAGCGGAACGGCTGGCGACGACGATGAAGGCGCTGGCCGATCCGACGCGGTTGCGACTGCTGTCGATCGTCGCCGCTTCGGAGGACTTCGAGGCGTGTGTCTGCGACCTCATCGAGCCGGTGGGTCTCAGCCAGCCGACCGTCTCGCACCACCTGAAGATCCTCACGACCGCGGGCTTCCTCACGCGGAGCAAGCGCGGAACCTGGGCGTATTTCCGGCTCGTCCCCGGAGCGCTCGATCGCGTGTCGCAGCTCCTCGTGGGGTCCTGAACTCGTGTCGCGCACACATCATCGCGAAGGGTCGGCGCGGAGCACGATGACACACGCCGTCGCGCCGGCGAGACTGTCCCGTCTCGATCAGCTTCTGCCGCTGTGGATCCTTCTCGCCATGGCCGCAGGACTCGCCCTGGCGGTATTCGCTCCCGCCTTCGGCGACCTGCTGCATGCAGCATCCATCGGATCGGTCAGCGTGCCGATCGCGCTCGGTCTGCTCGTGATGATGTACTCGGTGCTGGCGAAGGTGCGCTACTCCGATGTCGCCGTCGTCGCGCGGGACAGGCGCCTGCTCGTCTCGTCGCTGATCCTCAATTGGCTGGTCGGCCCCGCACTCATGTTCGCGCTGGCCTGGCTTCTGCTTCCCGACCTGCCGGAGTACCGCACCGGGCTGATCATCGTCGGACTCGCGCGGTGCATTGCGATGGTGCTCATCTGGAACGACCTCGCGTGCGGGGACCGCGAGGCGGCCGCCTTCCTCGTGGCCGTCAACTCCGTGTTCCAAGTGGTCGCGTTCGCGGGCCTCGGATGGTTCTATCTGCAGGTGCTGCCGACGTGGCTCGGCCTGTCGACGACGAGCGCCGAGTTCTCGGTCTGGGCGATCACGGTCAGCGTCCTGGTGTTCCTCGGCGTCCCGCTCATCGCGGGGTACCTGTCGCGCGTCATCGGCGAGCGGCGCCGGGGACGCCAGTGGTACGAGTCCGTCTTCCTCCCGAAAGTCGGCCCGTTCGCGCTCGGCGGGCTGCTCTTCACGATCGTGATGCTCTTCGCCCTGCAGGGCCAGCACGTCATCGACAGGCCGTTCGACGTGGCGCGGATCGCGCTCCCGCTCCTGGCCTATTTCGTCCTGATGTTCCTCATCGGCTTCCTGACGGGCAGGCTGATCGCCCTCTCGTACGAGCGCACCGTGTCACTGGCGTTCACCGCGTCCGGCAACAACTTCGAGCTGGCCATCGCGGTCGCCATCGGCACGTTCGGCGCCACGAGCGGACAGGCGCTGGCGGGCATCGTCGGGCCGCTCATCGAGGTGCCCGTTCTGGTCGCTCTCGTCTACGTCGCGCTGTGGCTGCGCCCGCGGTACTCCGCGGCGAGATCGTATCCGCAGACCGGCAGTCCGCCGCAGGAGCGTGCTCCATCGGATGTGCGCCAGCTCAGTCCGTGAGGGCAGCGGTGTCCGCGCGGGACACCACGACCGGCGGCGGCGTTCGGGCTACTCCCGGCTTCGCCGGCCCGTGCCCGCGACCGCCTCGGGGATCGGCACGTCACCGGAGTTGAATCGGATCGTGCGCCCGATCGTCGAATCGTCGGCGAGCGCGGCCGCGACGACGGCCGCGACGTCCGCACGGGACACCGTGCCCGACTCGTCGGCTTCGACGTCGATGCGCCCCGTCGGCTCGTCGAGCGTCAGACCGCTCGGCGCGACGATCGTCCAGTCCAGTCCGCTCGCGCGCAGATGCGCATCGGCGGCGGCTTTGGCCTCGGCGTAGGCGAAGAACGAGTTGTCGGGGTCGACACCGTGATCAGCGCCCGCGCCGAAGTACGACACCATGACGTAGCGCCGGACGCCGGCGGCGACCGCCGCCTCGATCGATCGGATCGCGGCATCCCGATCCACAGCGTAGGTGCGGGCCGCGTCGCCGCCGCCCGCTCCCGCCGACCAGACGACCACGTCGTTGCCGCTCACGAGGTTCGTCAGCTGCTCGGTGTCGAACTCCTCGATGTCCGCGACGAGCGGCTGCGCACCGGTCGCGGCGACGTCGGCCTCATGATCGGGATTGCGAATGACCGCCGTGACGGTGTCGCCGCGATCGGCGAGGATCGGTTCGAGCAGGAGCGCGACCTTGCCGTGGCCGCCGATGAGCAGAATGCGAGTCGACATACCGCGAGCCTATGTCCCGGCACCGACGAACGGGGCGGGGTTGACACGCACCACCACCGACGTGCATTCACCGGAATGGATACCGCACAGGTGCGGTTGCATCCGTCATGCAGCGCTTCGGAACCCTCTCGTTCGGTCATTACGGTCCCCTCGGCGGCGGACGCCAGCTCACCGCCGCCGACTCGATGCACCAGGCCATCGATCTCGCCCAGGGGATGGACGACCTCGGTGTCAACGGCACCTACTTCCGCGTGCACCACTTCGCACGTCAGCAGTCCTCGCCGATGCCGCTCCTCGCCGCGATCGCGGCACGAACGGAGCGCATCGAGGTCGGCACCGGCGTCATCGACATGCGCTACGAGAACCCGCTGTACCTCGCTGAAGAAGCCGCGGCGGTCGATCTCATCTCACGCGGACGGCTGGCGCTGGGCGTGAGTCGCGGATCACCCGAGACCGTGGTTCGCGGATACGAGGCGTTCGGATACACGGGCTCGGCCGATCCGCGCGGCGCCGATATCGCGCGCGAGCACTTCGACCTGTTCCTGCGCGCGATCGACGGCGAAGGACTCGCCGAACGCGACGCGAACTCGCCGTTCGGCGGCGGCACGGGCATGCAGCGGATCGAGCCGCACTCCCCCGGGCTGCGTTCTCGGGTGTGGTGGGGTGCCGGCACGCGCGAGACGGCCGAGTGGGCGGGCAGCATCGGGGTGAACCTGATGTCCTCCACGCTGCTGACCGAAGACCGCGGCCTGCCGTTCGACGAGCTGCAGGCACAGCAGATCGACGCGTTCCGTGCCGCGTGGCGCACGGCCGGGCACGGCGGTGAGCCGCGCGTCTCGGTGAGCCGCTCGATCTTCCCCATCACGACGGCGGAGGATGCGCTCTACTTCGGGCGCACCCGAGAAGGAGATCAGGTCGGCGTCATCGACGGCATGCGGTCGACGTTCGGGCAGAGCTATGCGGCCGAGCCGGATGTGCTCGTGGAGCAGCTGCTCGACGATGCCGCGATCCGCTCGGCGGACACCCTCATGCTCACGATCCCCAGCCAGCTCGGGGTCGAGTTCAACCTGCGCATCGTCGAGTCGTTCGCGACGCACGTCGCCCCCGCCCTCGGCTGGGAGCCGGCCACCGCGGGCCGGACGCCGTCCACTCAGGACTGACCGGCCGTCACGCCGGGGTCGCGACGCGTCCGACGGCCTCGCGGTGGAGCCTCAGCCGCGGAAGTCGTCGGGGTCGACGTCGTTGAGGAACCTCTTGAACTCGTCCACGCTCTCTTCGGCATCGACCTCGTCGCTCATCAGATCGGGCACGCCCGCCTCCTCCATGACGGCGTCGGCGACCCACAGCGCCGCTCCGGCACGGGATGCCAGAGCGACGGCATCCGAGGGTCTCGCGTCGATGATGCGGATGCCGCCGGGCGTGACGAGCGTGATCTCGGCATAGTACGTGCCATCGTCGATGCGGGTGATCTCGGTGCGCTCGACGCTCGCGTCGACGGACTCGATCACGCCCTTCATGAGGTCGTGTGCGAGCGGCCTCGGCACGCTCGCGCCCTCGACCGCGATGAGGATCGAGGTCGCCTCGAGCGCCCCGATCCAGATCGGGAGCATGCGCCCGGCGCCGGGCAGCTGGTCGATCGGCTTCAGCAGCAAGACGTGCTGCCCCGACTCGTCGAGCGCGATGCCGGCAACGCGGACCTGGACCACGGGCGGCTCCTTCCGGTCGAGGTGCTCCTGCCATGGTAGGCAGACTGCGCGCGCGTGGGACGCGCAACGCAGTGGCAGACTCACCTGCATGTGGATCGGCTGGATGGAGTTCGATGTGCTGCTGGGCGACGTGCGGTCGCTCAAGGAGAAGCGCAGCATCCTGCGGCCGCTTCTGGCCGATCTGGGCCGGCGCACCGAGGTCGCCGTCGCCGAGGTCGGTGCGCACGACCTGCACCGCCGCACCGCGATCGGCGTGTCCATCATCGCGGCGGACGCGTCCCACGTGCGCGACGTGCTCGATCGCGCAGAGCACCTCCTCGCCGACGAGCACCCCGAGGTCACGGTGCTGTCATCGCGCCGCGGGCTGCACTCGAGCGACGACTGAATAGCACCGGGATGCGGCATCCGCAATCCCCGGGCGCACGTGCCGGCGAGCTCGTACCGTCGAAGGACAGCTCGAAGGAGACGACATCATGGCGACCACCACGAAGAACGGTTCGAAGAGCAAGACCGCAAGCGACGCGTCGAAGAAGTCCGCGACGAAGAACAAGCGGCGCCCCGCCCGCAGCGGCGCGATGCTCACGAGCGAGCAGAATGCCGAGAGCGGTTTCCGCGCCTCGGAGTCGCTGAGCGAGAACCTTCAGCGCGTGCTCGTCGATCTGCTCGAGCTCGCGAGCCAGGGCAAGCAGGCCCACTGGAACGTCGTGGGCAAGAACTTCCGTGACATGCACCGGCAGCTCGACGAGATCATCGAGGCCGCGCGCGGCTTCAGCGACACGATCGCCGAGCGGATGCGGGCGCTGCACGCGCTCCCCGATGGCCGCAGCGACACGGTGACCGAGACGACGACGCTGCCGGAGTTCCCCCAGGGGGAGATCGACACGGCCGACGTCGTCGACCTCGTGACCGAGCGCCTCGACGCCGCGGTCGCGACCTGCCGCGACGTGCATGACGACGTCGATGAGGAGGACCCGACGAGCGCCGACATCCTGCACGCCATCCTCGAGTCTCTCGAGCAGTTCGCGTGGATGGTCAGCGCCGAGAACCGCACCGCGACCCGCTGAGGACGCTGTCATGACGAGGTTCGGCTACACCCTCATGACCGAACAGAGCGGACCGCGCGAGCTCGTGCGCTACGCACAGGCCGCGGAGGACGCGGGATTCGACTTCGAAGTGTCGAGCGACCATTTCTCACCGTGGCTGACCAGTCAGGGACACTCGCCCTACGCCTGGACCGTGCTCGGCGCGGTAGCCCAGGCGACCTCGCGCGTCGAGCTGATGACCTACGTCACGTGCCCCACGATGCGCTACCACCCGGCGGTGGTCGCGCAGAAGGCCGCGACGATGCAGATCCTCAGCGAAGGCCGGTTCCTGCTCGGAATCGGATCGGGCGAGAGCCTCAACGAGCACTTCGTCGGCGACGGGTGGCCGAGCGTCGACACGCGTCAGTCGATGCTCGTCGAAGCGCTGGAGATCATCCGTGAGCTGCAGACCGGTGACCTCGTCACCTACGACGGCACGTTCTTCCGCGTCGACTCCGCGCGCATCTGGGACGTGCCCGACACGGCGCTCGAGGTCGGTGTCGCCGTCTCGGGCGAGCAGTCGGTCGAGGCGTTCGCGCCCCTGGGCGACCATCTCATCGCCGTGCAACCCGAAGCGTCGCTGATCGAGGCGTGGGATGCCGCGCACGATGGGCCGTCGCGAAAGATCGGCCAGGTGCCCATCTCGTGGGATCCGGATCGGGACGCCGCGATCGAGCGCGCGCACGACCAGTTCCGCTGGTTCGGCGGCGGATGGGCCGTCAACGCCGACCTGCCGACTCCGGCCGGGTTCGAGGCGGCGAGCCGCTTCGTACGCCGTGAGGACGTCGCGGAATCGATCGCGTGCGGACCCGACCTCGATGAACTCGCCCAGAGCGTGGTCCCCTACACCGAAGCCGGGTTCACCGACATCGCGGTGGTCCAGATCGGCGATGAGCGTCAGGACGACTTCCTCGCCGACGTCGCCGAGCCGCTGCTCGAGAAGATGCGCGCTCTCTCCTCGGGCGTTCGACGCGATTCCGGCGCGACCGGCCGATGACTCTCTGATCGCGCCTGATCGGGGCTGAAGCCTGCCGTGCGCCCGCCGGCGCGCTGATGGATCGGCGGCGGTCTGACCACGCGACACGACGACGCCGGATTCACAGCGGATGCGGAGAAATCGCTTCGCAGCGCCGCAACATGGTGAACTACTGCCCGACGACCGGCACCGGTGACTTCCTCGCCCGCAATTCGTGGGGTGTCGATGTCAACCGGAACTACGACACCTAGAGCCTGTTCGACGGCTACAGCGGCGCCTCGACGTCGTGCAGCAGCGACACGCACGCCGGTCCGTCGGAGCTGAGTGAGCCCGAGTCACGCAACATCGACTGGCTCGCGGCGAACTACCCGAAGATCCGCTTCTCGATGAACCTGCACAGCTCGGGTGACTACTTCATGTGGTCCCCCGGTGCGTACAAGCTACCCGGTCGCGAGACCACGCCGCGGCCGAGCGCAGAGGACGAGGCGTACTTCTGGGAGGCCTCCTCGCGCATCCTCACCGAGATCAAGCGGTACCGCGGACTCTCCGTGACGCCGGCGCGCACGGGACCGATCGTCGACGTGCTGTACTCGGCGGCCGGCAACTCCGGTGACATGTTCTGGTACAAGTACGGCATCTACGCGTGGAACTTCGAGGTCGCCCGGTCGCTCCAGCCTCCGTTCACGAGCGCGAACCCGACCGCCGCGGCAGCTCACCCCGAGTCGCAGGAGTACGCGAATGGGCTCATGGAGCTGATGCGCGTCGCTCTCGACCGCAGCAGGGTCGGTCTCGACGCGGAGGTCGCCACGCGCTGCCTCGCCGGCAAGGTCTACACGTCGGTGTCGGTCACGAACAACGACACCGTCCCGGCGGACATCAGGGTCACCAGCGGCCACGGCGGCAAGTCGTTCACGGCGGTGCAGCCGGGCCAGACCGTCTCGGTCTCGATCAACACCCGCACCGCGACGCTGACGGCAGGAGAGATCGGCATCACCGGCACCGCCGGTGACCGGACCGACCTGGAGACGAGCGTCACGTACGCCGCGACCAACTGCGGCTGACCCTTCGGAAGCCTGAGGCCCGTGACCGGTTCGGTCGCGGGCCTCACGCTTGTGTCCTCCTGCGCAGGATGCTGATGCAGGACGATATCTCGCCGCCAGTCTGACGGGTCTGGCTGCATCTCGCTGTGCGATCCGTTTACGCCGATTCACAGCGGATACTTAGAAATAGCTTGACCCCCGGTGCATACAACCGATAGACATTGGACAACGCGATGACCCCCGCTCGCGGATGAGCTTGGGACTCGCCCTCGGGGTGATGCACCGTTCGACCCGCACCACCCCGCTTCGCTGCACGATGCTGTTCACGCACCCAAGGAGGGGATGCTTGATGTTGTCCGCTGTGAGAAGAAGAAAAGCAGTCGGAGGTGTCGCGGTCAGTGCCGCGCTCGCCGGCCTGCTCCTGACAACCCTGACACCCATCGGTGCAGTCGGGTCCGAGGACGACCTCGATCTGCACCTCGAAGCCGACGACGCGGTCAATGTCGTCGAAGTGACGGTTCCCGACCGTGACGAACTCGACCGTCTGATCGCGACCGGCGTCGACCTCGACCACGGCGTGGATCAGCACGACAACGGCTCGTTGACCGTGCAGGCCGTGGTCTCCGACAGCCAGGTCGCAGCCCTCGAGGCACGCGGCTTCACCATCGGCTCGGTGCTGTACACCGAGCAGGACACCGAGGACGTGCTCGCCGAGCGCGAGGCGTTCCGCACGCAGACACTCGCCGAGAACCGGTCCTTCAGTCGGGCTGCCCAGGCGGACGACGTGTCGTCCATCGAGATCCTGCGCGTCGACTACTACACGTCGTTCGGTGTCGGCTACCTCTCGGTCGAGGCCCGCTTCGCCGATGGCCAGACCAACACCGCACCGATGGTCGTGCGTCGCGACAGCGGCCCCGGCACCGAGATCGGCTCGGGCGGACAGCAGAACATCACGCGCTTCGTGGACGCCAGCGTCTACATCAAGCACCGTGGCGCTGCCGCTGTCCAGACCCGTCCGGAGATGATCAGCATCACGAGCCCGACCGGTGAGGTCGTCACCGCAGAGGTGAACGACTGGCTGGCCATCGATGACGAGGACCCGTTCGGCCCCCTCGAGAAGGACTTCATCACGTCCTACCTCACCCCGACCGAGCTCTACACTCGCATCTACAGCCTCGCGGCTGAGTTCCCGGAGATCTCCGAGATCGTCGAGATGCCCTACCAGACCAACGGTTACCGTCGCCTCGCTCAGGGCATCGTCGGCACGGGCAACGCCAGCATCGTCGGTGTCGACTCGAAGGCGTGGGGCCACGAAGGTGGCAACGGCATCGTCGTCTCGATCGCCGCACCCACCGGCGCGAACGCCGCGCTCGGTGTCGCCGTCGACGGCACCACCGTCACGGTGACGCCCGCAACCGACGCCGAGGGCGCGATCACGACCACGGCCGCACAGGTCGTCGCCGCGATCAACGGCTCGGAGGCTGCATCCGCGCTCGTCAACGCGTACACCTACCGCGGCAACGCGGGCCTGGGCACGGTCGCCGCGGCGACCGCGACGCTCACCGACGGCCTGTCGGCACCGGCATCCGTCTCGCGCGAGCCGCAGACGGTCTACGGCATCCGCATCGGCACCACCCGCGACGGCTCGAAGATGGGCGTCATGGCGTACGCCCAGGAGCACGCTCGTGAGTGGGTCCCGCCGCTGGTCACGATCGAGACGGCCGAGCGTCTGCTGCGCAACTACGAGTCCAACGCCGAGGTCCGCAAGCTCGTCGAGAACCTCGACATCTGGATCCTGCCGTCCGTCAACCCCGATGGTGGTCACTACTCGTTCTACGACTTTGCGTCGCAGCGCAAGAACATGACGAACCACTGTGAGATCACGGGTACCGCGGACTACAACTCGCGCAACTCGTGGGGTGTCGACAACAACCGCAACTACGACACGTACAGCCTGTTCGACGGCTACAGCGGCGCCTCGCACTCCTGCACCAGTGGCTCGTATGCGGGTCCGGCGGAGCTGAGCGAGCCCGAGTCGGCCAACATCGACTGGCTCGCGACCAACCACCAGAACATCACGTTCTCGATGAACCTGCACAGCTCGGGTGACTACTTCATGTGGTCGCCGGGTGCGTACAAGGTCCCCGGCCGCGAGCCCGCCCCGCGTCCGAGCGCCGAGGACGAGGCGTACTTCTGGGAAGCCTCGGAGCGCATCCTCGGTGAGATCAAGCGCCACCGCGGCCTGTCGGTGACCCCGGCCCGCACCGGCCCGATCATCGACGTGCTCTACTCGGCCGCCGGTAACTCGGGTGACATGCTGTGGTACAAGCACGGCATCTACGCGTGGAACTTCGAGGTCGGTCGTTCCTTCCAGCCCCCGTTCACGAGCGAGAACCCGACGGCTGCCGCGGCTCACCCCGAGTCGCAGGAGTACTCGAACGGTCTCATGGAGATGATGCGCGTCGCTTACGACCGCAGCCTGGTCGACCTGGATGCTCAGGTCACCACGCGCTGCCTCGCAGGCAAGGTGTACACCTCGGTCACCGTCAAGAACAACGACTCCGTCCCGGCGGACATCACGGTCACCAGTGACCACGGTGGCAAGTCGTTCACGGCGGTGCAGCCGGGCAAGACCGTTTCGGTCTCGATCAACACCCGCACCGCGACGCTGACGGCAGGCGACATCGGAATCACCGGCACCGCCGGTGACCGTAACGACCTGACGACGAGCGTCACCTACGCCGCAACCAACTGCGGCTGACCCTCTGAAAGCGGAAGCCCGTGACCGATTCGGTCACGGGCTTCCGTGTTTTCATCGAGCGCGGGTTACTGCTTCGTCGAGCGTTCGATCGACATGACGAGGATCACGCGGTCGGCCTTGTCCGGCGGGGGCGTCGTGCTGGGGTTGCCGTACCGGTTCTGCAGCTGCACGTAGAACGCCCCCTCGGGGTCGGGCACGACCTCGACGAGACGCCCGGCCACCTCGAGATAGCGGAACGGGCTGTCCGGATCGAGGATGGACAGAGCCATCGACGGGTTGTGCTGCAGGTTGCGGTACTTCTGGCGGTAGTTCGTGTGCGTGAATCGGACATGTTCACCGTCGAACTCGAACCACATCGGAGTGACCTGCACGGTGTCGTTCGGTCGAATCGTGCCGAGGTGCCCGTACAGCGGCAACTCGAGCAGACGGCGGTATTCAGCGGGGACGATCTCGTCGACATGGGGCATGGTCATAGTCTGCCCCGAAGATTTCGGCAGCATGTCGATTCCGCGGCCGCCCGTTCGACGTCATAGTGAGAGGGGATGACCGATCCCCGCCGAACAGGGAGCACCCCATGAAGCACATGCTGATCATGCGCGCGACGTCGCAGGCCGCCGACGCGTACGCCGAGATGGATTTCGAAGCGGTCATCAACGCGATGGGCGCGTACAACGAGTCGATGATCTCCGCCGGGGTCCTCGTCGCCGGCGACGGGCTCGCACCCGAGCCGGGCTACGTCGTGGATTTCGACGGCGAAGCCCCCGTCGTGAGCGATGGGCCCTACGGCGAGGTGCACGAGCTGTTCAACGGGTTCTGGATCGTGCAGACCGCGACCGCCGAAGAGGCGCTCGAGTGGGCCAAGCGCTGTCCGCTCGGTCCCGGAGCGAAGCTCGAGGTGCGGCGCGTGACCGACGAGAGCGACTTCGCCGACTACTCCGACAACGAGTTCATCCGCAAAGAGAAGGAGTGGCGTGCCGAGCTCGGCACCGAATGACGTCCGCCGCACGGTCGAGGCCGTCTGGCGCATCGAAGGCGTGCGGATCGTCGCCTCCCTCGCCAAGATGACCGGCGACCTCGGCCTCGCCGAGGACGTCGCGCAGGAAGCCGTCGTCGAAGCGCTCGGGTCGTGGCCCGCAGACGGCGTGCCGTCGAACCCCGGCGCATGGCTCACGGCCGTGGCGAAGCGCCGAGCCATCGACTCCTGGCGCAGGCGAGAGCGCCGCGACGAGCGCTACGCCCGGATCGCGGTCACCCTCGACGAGGCGGCGGATGCCGAATGGGAGCCGATCGACGACGACATCGTGCGCCTCGTCTTCACCGCATGCCACCCTGTGCTCTCGCGGCAGTCGCAGGTCGCGCTCACGCTCCGCGTCGTCGCGGGCCTGTCGACCGACGAGATCGCACGGATGCTGCTGACGACCGTGCCGACCGTGCAAGCCCGCATCACCCGCGCGAAGAAGACCCTCAGCGCCGCCCGCATCCCGTTCGAGACTCCGGACCCCGCGGAATGGAAAGCGCGCCTGGGCACCGTGCTCGGCGTCGTCTACCTCGTCTTCACCGAGGGCTACGCCGCGACGACGGGAGACCGATGGCTGCGCCCCGATCTCGCCGACGAAGCCCTGCGTCTCGGACGTGTCGTGAGCGGATTGCTCCCCCGCGAGGCCGAGCCCCTCGCCCTCGTCGCCCTCATGGAGTTCCAGCGCTCGCGCTTCGCCGCGCGCGAGACCTCGTCGGGCGCCCCGGTGCTCCTGGCCGACCAGGATCGTGCACGCTGGGACCACGGCCAGATCGCCCGCGCGCGTGGGCTCCTGGAGAGAGCGGATGCCGCGGCCGCAGCGCGCCGATCCGGTCGCGGCCCGTACGCGCTGCAGGCGGCGATCGCCGAGTGTCATGCCGTCGCGCCGAGCGTCGACACGACCGACTGGTCGCGGATCGTCGTGCTGTACGAGGCCCTTGGCCGTGTCGCGCCGAGCCCGGTCGTCGAGCTCAACCGCGCAGTCGCGGTGTCGATGGCGACCGGTCCCGCGCAGGCCCTGCCGATACTGGACGAGCTGGAGGCCCGCGGCGCGCTGAACGGCTCGCACCTCCTGCCGAGTGTGCGCGGAGAACTGCTCGCCCGGCTCGGGCGCGTCGACGAGGCGCGTTCCGAGCTGCGAACCGCGGCATCCCTCGCACGGAACGCCGCCCAGCGCTCTGTCCTCGAAGCCAAGGCGGAGACGCTGGCGTGACGCGACGGGTCAGCGCCCGTTGTCGTCGCCGAGAGGCGGAAGAGGCAGTTCGCGGGCGGCATCCCAGGGCTCTGTCCACCCGAGCCTGTCGAACAATCCGTCCAGCAGCGCTCCCGTGAAGCCCCAGACCAGATGAGCGCCGGGCCGATCGGCGCGCGGCACGAGGAACCCGGGGCTGCGGAACCGCTGCTCACCCCGCGTGACCACGATCGACCCGCGATTCGCGGGGTCGAGGAGATCCGCGACGGGAGCGCGGAAGACGTCGGCGGATTCCCGCTCATCGACCACGCGGACCGCGCTGGGATGCCGCCACCAGCCCAGGACAGGCGTGACGAGATGACGCGAGAAGGTGAGCGGCACCGCCTCCAGCGTGCCGAGCACGTCGACGCCGTCGGGATCGAGCCCGGTCTCCTCCTGTGCTTCGCGCAGGGCCGCGCCGACCGGCCCGTCGTCGTGCGGATCGAGGCGCCCACCGGGGAACGCGATCTGACCGGGGTGAGCGCGCAGCGTCTCGGCGCGCGCGAGCAGCAGCACGTCGAGATCGCGGCTGACCGCCGACGCCTGCGCATCGTGATCGCTCGGAAGATCGTCGAGCACGCCGAAGAGGATGAGCACCGCCGCCGATCGGGCGTCCCGCAGTACAGGCTCGTCCGCGAAGGCGGTGAATCCTGACCCGCCACGCCCCGTCGCGACCGCGTCGGCCAGCGCTGCGAGCTGCATCCGCGCGCTCTGCGGATCGAGGTCGGTGGGCATCGATCCAGGCTATCGCCGTCCGGTGACGCCGCGGCGGACAGCCGCTTGCCGACGCTGCGCGAAGCTCCCGGCATCCATGTAACGCTCAGGTAACGCACCCGAATCGTCCAGAAACGGGGAGCAGACTCGCTGACTTGTGCCTGCGGAGACGGGCACCACGCGTCTGCCCGATGGCGCGAATACCCCGATACGGAACCAGAATTCATGCGCTCGAACACGTCTTTCTCTCCTGCCCGCCGCCTGCGCCGCCTCGCCGAACAGCGAGCGCGCCGCCGCCCCACCGTCATCGCCGCGACACTCGCCCTGGGCCTGGTCGCCACCGCGAGCATGACCGCCGCGAGTCCCGTGGCACAGGCCGAAGCCGCGGGACCCTTCGGGAGCTTCGTGCTCGCGTCAGCGGTCACTCCGCTCCACGACGCGACGACGACCGACGACACCCACGGCGACGTGCTGACCGAGGCGAACGACGCCCTCGCCGCCGCTGAGGCGACGATCGCCGCGGCTGAGACGGTGACCGCCGATATCGCCGCATCCGGTCTCGAGATCGATGCCCCCGTCACCGTCGTCGACACGACCGAGCTCGTCGAGGCCGTCGAGCGCCTCGACGCCGGCACCGAGGCGAGCGCGGTCGTGTTCCTGCCGACCGTGACCGACGAAGTGACCACGCTCATCGACCCCATCGAGGCCGAGGTCGCAGCGCTGCGCGGCAGCCTCGACGCCGCCATCGCGCTGAAGGCCGAGCAGGAGGCCGCCGAGCAGGCCCGCCTCGAAGCCGAAGCCGCAGCCGCGGCGGCGGCCGCTGCTGCTGCCGCTCCCGCCCGGCCCGCGGCATCCGCCCCCGTCTTCGCGACCGGCGGTGCCGTCGGCGACAACAGCCCGGCCGGCGCGCAGGCATCCGCGCGGGCGATGCTCGGCAACTACGGCTGGGGCGACGACCAGTTCGGATGCCTCGTCTCGCTGTGGAACAAGGAGTCGGGCTGGAACTACCAGGCCTACAACGCCTCGAGCGGTGCCACCGGCATCCCCCAGGCGCTCCCCGGCAGCAAGATGGCCAGCGCCGGTGCCGACTGGCAGACCAACGCCAGCACGCAGGTCGCGTGGGGCCTCGGGTACATCGCGGGGCGCTACGGCTCGCCGTGCAACGCGTGGGGCCATTCGCAGTCGGTCGGCTGGTACTGAGTCAGCGCTCACACCGCGATCGCCGCTTCACCGAGGTAGTCGTCGGGGGTCAGAATCCGCACACCGTCGTCGTGCAGACGGAACTGCCCGCGCAGCGGCACCTCGGCGTGGCGACACGCGTCTGACATGGCACGTGCCCATCTGAGCTCGTCGGAGCCGAACTCGGGCGGACCGGGCCGCTCCCAGACGAGCACGACGCTCGCGGCATCCGTCCACGTGCAGAGATCCCCCAGGTGCGCCGCGAGGACGCTCGCGTTCGTGACATGCCCGAGATCGGGTACTCGGACGATCTCGTCGGGGTCCTGCGGGTAGTCGTCGCACGGCATGATCGAGTCGGTCAATCGATCGCCCGCGTCGAGGAACAGCAGCCACAGCTGCCGTGGATTGATCGCCCGCTCGAGCAGCAGGCCGAGTTGATCGGTGAGGGCTTCGTCGCTCGTGAGGATCCGGTTGCGGTCGAGGTCTCGTCTGGTCGGTGTCATGCGTCCACCCTGACGGCGCCCCAGCGCCCCGCGACGTGCAGATCCCGGTCGGTGGAGAACGTCGGCGATCGCCCCGCCTGGGGAGGAAGCTCGCTACGAGATGACGAGCGCGACCGACGCGCTCTGCGCGCGACGGAGCTTCTGCGCCGCACGGAGCATCTTGTATTTCACGCCGTACTTGGCCGCGAGCGCGCGATCGAGACGACCCAGTGTCGCCGCGTCATCCCGCACGACGGCGGTCGCTTCGACGGAGTCCGCGTCGTCGGCGGGATTGCCGCGCGCATCGCACGGGGTCAGGGTGACACGCGGAGTGTGCCGGAGGCGCTTGACCTTGCCGGAACCGCCTCCGGTCGTGACGAGCAGCTCATCGCCGTCGCGGACGATCCACACGGGGGTGCCCACCGGCACGCCGGTCTTGCGGTAGGTCGTGAGCAAGACGTACTCGTGATCGGCGATCGGACTCGAAGGTTCGGGCATCCGTCCATTGTCGCCCGGTCAGCGCGGGGCGCCGACCCTCAGCGCGCGCGGGTCACGAGTCCGGCGATGAGCCGCCAGCCGACGAGCATGACCAGAAGCACGGATGCCGCGACGATGACGAATGCGAACTGCGTGCCCTGACCGCTCAGGATCCGAAGCAGCATGGCGCCCGCGACCGTGATGGCCCACACCGGCAGCCCCGTGCGCACCGGCGCCATCGGTGCTCGCCACGCCAGGCTCACGCCCCAGGCGATCACGAGGGCGAGGAGAAACGTCCACGCGGTGTCCCACAGACCGATGAGCGGATGGTCGTCGTGGCTCGCGCGCCCGATCGCCGCGAAGATCGTGACGAGTACGGCGTCGATCAGGAACGACAGGATGAGCGGCTTCGCGGGATAGCTCGGTGCCGCGTCGACGGCGCCGCCCGACTGGTTCGAGGTCACGGATCGAGGGTATCGCTCGTGCCTCGGGGCGACGTCGGGATGGCGTGGGAGTTCGCGCGCGTCGAAACCGCGCACGCGCACGTCAGCGGCATCCGCGACCGCAGGTTTCGTGCGCGCGAACGGCCAGGGCCGCCGGGCCTCGGGCCACCGGGCCGCCCGCCACCGGGCCGCGATCAGCCGGCGGCGAGCAGCGCGGCGGCGTCCTCGGCGATCGCGAAGAACGCCGTCGGGTCGGCGACGGCGGCCGGGTCGTCCGAGCGCGCGAACGCCGTCAGCACGACGGGTTCGGCGCCGTCGCGCTCGAGGTACCACGACCCGGCGAGCACGCCGATCGAGCTGCCGCCCTTGTAGCCGACGTACGACCACTCCTCGCCGAGGTCGAGCCCGGGATTGGCCGAGAGGATGCCGCGCACCGGCGCCCCGGCATCCGTCGATGCCCGCTCCTGCAGGGCGATGTGCGCCCGCGCGATGTCGTCGGGCGTCGCGAACCAGTCGACGCCCGACTGCCAGGCCGTCACCGCCCAGTCGCCGCTCGCGATGTCGGGCACGCCCGCGGGCACGTCGGCGAGGATCGCTTCGCGCTCGGCCGGGGTCGCGGCATCCGCCCACCGCTCGCGCAGCGACGGGTCTGCCCATCCGAGCCAGAAAAGCTCGCGCGTCGTCACGAAGGGCGTGTTGATCGCGGGGTCGTGGTGCCCCATCTCGGCGAGCGCCGCCTCGGCGGCCTCGCGGCCGACCGCACGGATGAGGGCGTCGGTCGCCGTGTTGTCGCTGATCGCGATCATCTTCTCGGCCGCTTCGAGCGCCGTCACAGTCGAGCCGTCGGGCAGATCCTGCAGCTCGCCGCTGGGCAGGCTCCGCACCTCGCCGTCGATCGTGAGCGGGGTCTCCCACGCGAGATCGCCGCGCTCGACGGCGTCGACGACCGCGCCGAGCACGTAGAGTTTGAAGATCGATCCGATCGGAGCGGCCGACGCATCGCCGATGAGCTCGTCGGGCGCGTCGGAGCCGACGGTCCGCACCTGCAGCGAGGCGTCGTACGGCAGGGCCTCGATCTCGGCGCGCAGTTCGTCCCAGCTCGCCGCGGGGACGCGGTCGGGCTGCGGCATCCCGAAGAAGAGCCCGTTCATGCGCCCGTCCGAGCCGACCGAGACGGTCATGTCGTACTCGGCCGCCGACGAGGCGATGCGCACGCGCGCCTGCTCGTCGCCGCCGTCGTACGTCTCGACGCGCCACGGCTTGGCGTCCTGCATCTGGCCGAGGATGGACCGCAGATCCTCGACGGAGACCTCCTCGAGCATGACGGGGTCGAAGCGCTCCTCGATCTCGGCCGCGTCGCTCACCGCGTCGGCGTTGATCTCGTCGAGCACCCACTGCGCCTGACTCCCCACGGCGGTGTCCGGGATCTCGAACGTCTCGGTCGGCGCGTCGGGCGTCACGGCGCACGCGGCGAGCGCGAGGGCGAGCACGGCAGCTGCGAAGCCGGCCGCCGCGCGGCGGATCGGTCGTTTGTCGGTGAAAGTGACCATCGTTCCAGCCTGCCTCATGTCGGGTCCGGCCCTCCTCCCCCCGTGGGCTGAGATACTGCTGGAGGACGCCCGCGCACCGCTCAGGAGAAGCCATGACCGACGACACCGGCACGATCACGCAGACCCCCGGCACCGAGACCGCCGTCCTCGCGGGCGGATGCTTCTGGGGCATGGAAGACCTCATCCGCCGGCAGCCCGGCGTGCTCGCGACGCGCGTCGGATACACGGGCGGCGAGAACGCCCACCCGACCTACCGCAACCACCCCGGGCACGCCGAGGCCATCGAGGTCGTCTTCGACCCGGCGCAGACGTCGTATCGCGACATCCTGGCGTTCTTCTTCCAGATCCACGACCCGTCGACGCTCAATCGCCAGGGCAACGACATCGGCACGAGCTACCGGTCCGCGATCTTCCCCGTGACGCCCGAGCAGGAGCAGGTCGCGCGCGACACGATCGCCGACGTCGACGCCTCGGGCCTCTGGCCGGGTGCCGTCGTCACGACGATCGAGCCGTCCGGCCCTTTCTGGGAGGCCGAGCCCGAGCACCAGGACTACCTGATCACGTACCCGAACGGGTACACCTGCCATTTCCCCCGCGCCGGGTGGGTGCTGCCCCGCCGCGACGTGCGCGCGTAGCGGGCTGCATCCGTCGGGCCGCATCGATATCCGTCGGGCCGCATCGATCAAACGCGGCCCGACGTGAGGCTACAGCTGGATCGACTTGATCTCGAGATACTCCTGGATGCCGTGGGCTCCGAGCTCGCGGCCGAGCCCGGACTGCTTGAAACCGCCGAAGGGTGCCTCACCACCGAGCTTGAACCCGTTGAGATCCACCTGTCCCGTGCGCATCCGCCGGGCGACGGAAAGCGAGCGGTCTTCGTCCGGTGAGAAGACTGCCCCGTGCAGACCAAAGATCGAGTCGTTCGCGATGCGCACGGCATCGTCATCACCGTCGTGCGCGATAAGGGCGACGACAGGACCGAATACCTCCTCCTGGGCGATCCGCATGCCGTTGTCGACACCAGAGAGGATCGTCGGCTGGACGAAGTATCCACGATCGATCCCGCGCGGCAGAGCGCGGCCGCCCGTCACCACGCGCGCTCCGTCGGCAATTGCGCCATCAATGTAGCTACGAACACGATCGCGTGCAGCGCTCGTGACGATCGGACCGAGTGTCGTCTCGGGGTCGAGCGGGTCGCCCACACGATGTGCGCCGACGATCTCGCGCAGGATCTCCTCGCTCTCGGCGAGACGTGAACGGGGTACCAGGAGGCGGGACCACGCGAAGCAGACCTGACCCGCGTTCGTGAAGGCCTGGTCGGTGGCGCGCTGCAGTGCGACCGACAGGTCGGCGTCATCCAGCACGATGGCGGCCGATTTTCCTCCCAGCTCGAGGTGGGCGCGCTTGATCGTCTGCGAGCCGAGTTCGAGAAGACGACGGCCGACGCCGGTAGAGCCCGTGAAGCTGATCATGTCCACGAGCGGGTGCGTCGCCAGAGGCTCGCCCGACTCGGGTCCGTAGCCCGTGATGAGGTTGATGACCCCCGGCGGCATCCCGATCTCTTCGGCGACCTCGGCGAGGTGGAACAGGGCGCCGGGCGCCGTCTCAGGCGGCTTCACCACCACGGTGCAGCCGGTTACGAGCGCAGGGCCGAGCTTGACCAGGGTCAGCAGCAGCGGGAAGTTCGACGGGCTGATCGCGGCGACGACTCCGACGGGCTCCTTGATGATGAGGGAGTCACCGAGGCGCTCCTCGAAGGCCATCGATTCGCCGAGGTCGGCGAAGATCTCGAAGAAATCGGCCGCACGCAGCGTCTGGTACCCCCGCGCTCCCGCGATGGGCATGCCCACCTCGAGGCTGATGAGGGGCGCAATGTCGTCGACGCGGGCGCGCAGGCCCGCGGCGAGCTTGCGCAGATAGGCGGCGCGCTCGCAGACCGGAAGCGCCGACCAGGCGGGGAACGCGGCATGTGCGGCGCGCACGGCTCGGTCCACGTCATCGGCGGTCCCCGCGGGGACGGTCTCGAGCACCTCTTCCGTGACCGAGCTGTAGATCGGGATGCTGCGCGAGGGGTCCGCCGGGGCGACCCACTCGCCGTTGATGAAGAATCGCTGCCGATCGATCGTCATGGCGGCCGCTCGCTTTCGTTTGTATATCGACATGTTCGGGTTCTTGACCCCGACACCTGAGCATCCCTATTCTCAAGTACTGCGAGCCCAGTCGCACATGATGCGAATGTAGTCGGATCGGGGGCCGCGGATCAAGAGGAGCGAACAACGATGTCCGAAGCATCCGTGCACCCTGCCACCCGCACGCTCGAGGGCAAGACGGTCGTCGTCACCGGCGCGAGCCGCGGACTCGGTCGAGCGATGGCCCGGGCAACCGCCCTCGCCGGTGCGGCCGTCGTCGTCACCGGCCGCGACCTCGCCGCTCTGGATGAGACGGTGCAGCTGATCGGCGCCGACGGCGTGGGCACCGCGCTCCCCTACGCGTTGGACGTCACCGACGCCCCGGCGGTGGAGAGCACCGCTGCAGCGATCTGGGAGGCGACCGGCGGCGTCGACGTCGTCTTCGCCAACGCCGGCATCTCACTCACCAAGCCCGCACGAGAGACCTCGATCGACGAGTTCGACCGAATCCTGAAGACGAACGTCAACGGCACCTTCTCGACGCTGCGGGCGTTCGGGTCGCGCATGCTCAACCAGGGCCACGGCAAGCTCGTCACGGTCGCTTCCGATATCGGCATCCGCGGCAGCGAGGGATGGGTCGCCTACTCGGCGAGCAAGGGTGCCGTCATCGCCATGACGAAAACCCTCGCGTGGGAGTGGGCACCGACTCTTACCGTCAACTCGATCGCGCCCGGCGCCTTCGCGACCGACATCAACTCACACCTGCTCTCGCTGCCCGAAGTCATGACCGCGATCGAGTCCACGACGCCCCTCGGTCGCGTCGGCCGGTCCGACGAGATCGGGCCGCTGACGGTGTTCCTTGCGAGTGCGGGGTCCGACTTCATGACCGGTCAGATCATCAGCATCGACGGCGGCATCCAGCGCTCATGACCGAGTCCGTCATCCGCGCCACAGGCGTCACGAAGATCTACCCGGGCGTCGTCGCACTGAAGGACGCGGCACTCGAGCTCTATCCGGGAGAGATCCATGCCGTCATGGGCGAGAACGGCTCGGGCAAGTCGACGTTCCTCTCCCTCATCGCCGGCTCGCAGGAGCCCACGGCCGGTGAACTCGTCGTCTTCGGCGAGGCACGGGCGACCCTGACCCCGAAAAAGGCCAAGGACCTGGGCATCGCGCTCGTCCAGCAGGAGCCCCAGCTCGCACCGGCACTCACCGTCGGTGAGAACATCATGCTCGGGCGCCTGCCCGGCAGGGGCGGGGTGAGCTGGCGGGCAGTGCATCGTCAGGCTCAGGCCCTGCTCGACGGCCTCGGCTTCGGCATCGACTCGAAGGCGCCCGTGAGCTCGCTCTCGACGGGGCGTCGCCAGCTCGTCGAAGTCGCCAAGGCCCTCGTCGTCACCCCCCGCGTGCTTCTTCTGGACGAGGCGACCAGCTCGCTGGATGAGGCCGACGTCATCCGCCTGGTGGCGGTGCTCGAGCGTCTTCGAGATGAAGGCGTCGCGATCGCCTTCATCTCGCACCGCATGAAAGAGGTGATGGAGATCGCCGACCGGGCGACCGTCCTGCGCGACGGCCGCTATGTCGGAGCGACCCTCATCGCCGACACGAACGAGCGCGCGCTCGTCGCCATGATGGTCGGTCGCGATCTGGCCGACTACTGGCACAAGGCCGAGGTCGATCCGGGCTCACCGGTCCTGGAGATCCAGGGACTCACGCGCGGACACCTGCGCGACATCGACCTCACGGTGCGCTCGGGCGAGGTCGTCGGCATCGCGGGTCTGGTCGGCAGCGGCCGCAGCGCCATCCTGCGCACGATCATGGGAACCCGAAAGGCCAAGCGCGGCGTCATCAAGCTCGATGGCACGCCGGTGCAGATCCGCAGTCCTCGCGACGCCCACCGACTCGGCATCGGCTACGTGCCCGAGGACCGAAAGGCCGAGGGCCTGGTGATGGGCTGGTCGATCCTGCGCAACGCCGCCCTCGCGCTCATGAACGAGCGCGGACCGCTCTCGTTCATCACCAAGCGCTTCGACCGCGAAGCCTACGAACAGGGTTCCCGGGGCCTGCGCATCAAGGCGAGCAGCCCCGAGCAGATCGTCTCCCAGCTGTCCGGCGGAAACCAGCAGAAGGTCGTCATCGCCCGCGAGCTCGCGACGAAACCGCGCGTGCTTCTGCTCGACGAGCCCACGCGGGGCGTCGACGTGGGCGCCAAGGAGGACATCTACGCCGAGATCGCTGAGCTGGTCTCGCAGGGCATGGGCCTGTTGGTCGTCTCGTCCGAGCTGCCCGAGCTCCTCGGTGTCTGCGACCGGATCTACGTCATGTTCCACGGGCGCATCGTCGCGGAGTTCTCTGCGGACGAGGCGACGGAAGAACTCATCGCCTATCAGGCAGCCGGGGCGCACGAAGTCGCCACCGCAGAAGGGACCCACCGATGACCGACACGCTGCCGATCATGAACGCCGCGCCGCGCCGTTCGCTGCAGTCCCTCGCCCTGCGCTACCTCGGTGTGGGCGCCGCACTCATCGTGCTCGTTCTCGTCCTCGCCGTGACGCAGGAGAACTTCCTGACCTACGGCAACATCCTGAACATCCTGCGCACGAACTCCGTGCTGTTCGTCATCGCGGTGGGCATGACCTTCGTCATCATCAGCGGCGGGCTCGACCTGTCGCTCGGATCGATGACGGCCCTCGGCGGCGTGATGCTCGCCATGATGCTCGTCTCAGGCATCGACCCGATCCTGGCGATCCTCCTCACGGTCATCGGATGCACGCTGCTCGGGACGGTGTTCAACGGTGTGCTGATCGCCTACGGGGGTTTCAACTTCTTCGTCGTCACGCTCGCCATGATGGAGCTGTTCCGCGGCGCGGCGCTCGTGCTGAGCAACGGCATCCCCGTCTCGACGATGCCCTACCCGATCGTGCAGATCATCGGCGACGGCACGATCAACGGGCTGTCCATCCCCGTGCTCATCGCCATCGCGGTCGGCATCGTCGCGTTCATCGTGATGCGCTGGACGCGCTTCGGGCGTTCGGTGTACGCCGTGGGTGGAAACGCCGCGGCAGCCCGGCTCGCGGGCGTGAACGTTCGCCGCATCCGTCTGACGGTGTATGCGATCGCCGCGCTGACCGCGGGCATCGCGGCGATCATGCTGGCCGGACGACTCACGTCGTCACAACCCGTGAGCGGCGCTCTCGGCCTCGAGCTCTCAGCAGCGGCAGCCGTGCTGCTCGGCGGCGCGAGCTTCTCAGGCGGCGCGGGCAACATCGGCGGCACCGCGATCGGCGTGCTCTTCCTCGGCGTCATCGCAAACGGCATCACTCTCGCCGGTGTGCCGTCGTACTGGCAGGGCATCGCGACGGGCATCATCCTCGTCCTCGCCATCGCGCTGGACCGCATCCGCAATCGCACGTGACTCAGCACTACCACCACGAACAAGGAGAATCCATGGCACGACTCACTCACCGTCGCTGGACGGTCACGGCGGCGATGACGCTCGCCGCAGGTATTGCTCTTGCCGGCTGCAGCGTCTCGTCGACGCCCGCCGGCGAAGGCACCACAGCACCAGGCGCCGACAGCGACGGAACCTACGTCGTCGGCATCTCGGGCGCCAACTACGCGATCGAAGGCGCGCGTGCACAATACGAGGCGCTCGCTGCCGGCCTCATCGAAGCGGGCATCGAGGTCAAATTCCTCGACGCCGCGCTGGACATCAACGCCCAGGTGTCGCAGGTCGACCAGTTCATCGACCAGGGCGTCGATGCGATCGTGCTCAACCTCGCTGGTGACCCCAACGCGATCCAGGGCTCTCTGCAGCGTGCAACCGACGCAGGCATCGACCTCTACTCGATCGGCGGCACCGGGAACGATGACGTCCTCGTGCAGGTCGATCTGCCTTCGACCGAGCTCGGCGAGCTGTCCGGTCACTACATGTGCGAACAGACCGGCGGCACCGGCGAGATCGCCCTCATCGAAGCCGTCGACATCCCCGTCCTCGCCGAGCGCTGGGACGCATTCCTCAACACGATCGAGGCGGAATGCCCGGATCTCGAGATCGTCGCGCGCGAGCGTGCGATCCCCGATGACGCGGCGACGGCGCGCCCGATCGCCGAAGACCTGCTGACGCGCTTCCCGAACCTCACCGCGATGTGGACCATGGGCGACGGCCCCGCACTCGGTGCCGGTCTCGCCGTACAGGCATCCGGTCGCGATGTCATCGTGACGGGCCTCAACGCCGAGAGCCAGGGCATCGACGGCATCCGCCAGGGCGCCATCCACGCGACGTGGGACCTCGAGCCCACCGAGATCGGCCTGCAGCTGGCGGATCGCATCATCGCGATCGTCGACGGCTCGTCGCCGCGTCCGACCCAGACCGAGGTCTTCACCGTGACAGACCTCGCCGAATGGACCACCGACAACGTCGATGACTGGGTCGCCTACGACGCCCGCGTGACGTTCCCCGGCATCAACTGATTCGAAGGAGTCACGCATGCGCGCACTCGTTCTGACCGAGGTCGGTCAGCCCCAGGAACTGGTCGACGACCTCGTCCTCGACCAGCCGCGGGACCACGAAGTCCTCGTCCGCACGAAGGCCTGCGGGGTCTGCCACAGCGACCTGCACTTCCGGCAGGGCACGTGGACCACCTTCCCGCTCCCCCTCGTGCTCGGACACGAGTGCGCCGGCATCGTCGAAGCCGTCGGGTCGCAGGTGACCTACCTGCGACCCGGCGACGCCGTCGTCGGCTGTCTCACGGCCTTCTGCGGTGAATGCTCGTACTGCCTCAGCGGGCGAATGTATCTCTGCGCACAGGGTGGGCTGAGCCGCGATAGCGGGGCGCCCCGCCTGTCGCGCAACGGTCAGCCGGTCTCGCAGTTCGTGAACCTCTCGGGCTTCAGCGAGATGATGCTCGTCCACGAGCGAGCGCTCGTCAAAGTCGATCCCGACATTCCCCTCGATGTCGCCGCGATCGTGGGTTGCGCCGTCACGACGGGCGTCGGGGCGGCCGTCAACACCGCGAAGGTCCGCCCCGGCGAGACCGTCGTCGTCGTCGGCTGCGGCGGCGTCGGACTCAATGTCGTCCAGGGTGCCCGAATCGCTGGCGCCGGCCGCATCATCGCGGTTGACCGCTCCCCGACCAAGGCCGAAGCCGCGCGAACGTTCGGGGCGACCGACGTCGTGGTTGCGGACGGCACCGAGGTCGACCAGGTCCTCGAGCTGACCTCTGGGGGCGTCGAGCACGCCTTCGAAGCAGTCGGGCGGCGGGTGACCGCAGAGGCTGCCTTCCGCATGCTCACGGTCGGCGGCACGGCGACAATCGTGGGCCTGCTTCCCGAAGGCGAGCAGATCTCGGTGTCCGGCGTCGACCTGACCTTCGGCCGTACTCTGCAGGGCTCGAACATGGGCTCCAACCGCTTCCGCGTTGACATCCCGCGCTACCTGCAGATGTACCGCGACGGACGCCTCCTGCTGGACGAGCTGATCACCGCTCGCATCTCTCTCGAGGAGGCCGACGACGCGCTAGTCGCCCTCGAAGCCGGAGACGGAATCACTCGTTCCGTCGTCGTCTTCGATTGACCCGAACAGTCGAAGCAACGGTCCGTCGCGCACTCGCGCGGCGGACCGTTCGTCATCAGCGTACGTGTGACCCGAAGGCGACGAGCTCGGAGATCTCACGGGCGCCATCACGCACCGCGGCGATGATCCGCTCGCGCTGGCGCGCGTCGAGCCGGTACATCGGTGCCGCGACACCGAGCGCGGCACCGGTCGCTCCGCCAATGGAGATCGCGGCGGCAACGCCCCAAATCCCATCGTCGATCTCGCCGAAGCTCTGGGTGTAGCCGTTGGCGACGACCTCGCGCAGCGCTTCCTCGGTCAGCTCGCCGGGGCGAGGCGCGTCGCCGAAGACGCTGTTCAGATAATCGGCGCGCTCGGCTGCCGGCATCGCAGCCAAGAGCACACGCGGCATCGACCCGAGATGGAGGGGCATGGCCTGGCCGATGTCGAACTGCATCCTCACCTGGTGTCGCGATTCCACGCGCTCGATCGAGAAGGCGTGGGTGCCTGCGCGGCGTGCAAGCAGGACGGTCTCGTCGACCTCGTCGCGGATGCGATTCATGATCGGCATCGCGATGTTCTCCATCGTCGAACGCGCCGCTTCGGCCGCGGCGGTAAACGCCTGCACGCGCATCGACATGCGGTACGAGCCGTTGCCGTCGTCGTCGAGGACCCCCACGTCGCGCAGCAGCGCGAGATAGCGGTACATCGTGGCGGCTGAGACGTCGATCCGGGAGGCGAGTTCGGGCGCAGACCACACCGGCCGCGAAGCAGTGAAGCAGAACAGCACGTCCAAGACCTTCCGCGCGCTGCCCGCGCCCGGGATCGCCTCGGCATTCGTCCGCGCCATGACTCCTCCGTCGGTGTGATGCGTGTTCTACGGTAGTGGCGGAATGCCGCCGCGCGCTCAGCGCGCGACGAACACCGCGTCGTCGAACGCGCGGTAGCGGTCGTAGCCGAGGAGGTCGTACAGCTCGTCCTTGGTCTGCATGTCGGGCAGAAGCTCGTGCTGCGACCCGTCGGCGAGGATCGCGTCGATACCGCGCAGCGCAGCGTTCATCGCGAGGCGCAGGAGCGTCACAGGGTAGATCGCGAGTTCGTAGCCGAGATCACGCACCTCGGCTTGAGCGAGCGGCGTGCCGCGGCCAAACTCGTTGAGATTGATCATGAGGGGCACATCGATCGCGCGCCGGAACGCGGCGTACTCGTCGGGGGTGCGCAGCGCCTCGGGGAAAATAACGTCCGCTCCGGCGTCGACGAACGCGCGCGCGCGGTCGATCACGGCATCGAGCCCCTGTACGGCGCGGGCATCGGTACGCGCGATGACGACGAAGTCAGGATCGCGCCGGGCATCCACGGCCGCGCGCACGCGACGCACCGCGACGTTGGAGTCGACGACGGCGATGCCCTCCGAGTGTCCGCACTGCTTGGGGTTGACCTGGTCTTCGATGTGGCACCCGGCGACGCCGGCCTCTTCGAGACTCTGGATGCTGCGCGCGGCATTGAGCGGTTCACCGAAGCCCGTGTCGGCGTCGATCAGAACGGGCACATCCACCATGCGCGCGATCTGGCGGCCGCGCTCAGCTACCTCGGTGATCGTCGTCAAGCCGAGATCGGGGAGGCCAAGATCCGCCGCGATCATGTGGCCGGAGACGTAGACCCCGGCCGCTCCGCGGCGCGCGATGAGCTGGGCAGACACAGCGCTGAAGGCGCCCGGCAGCACGGTGAGCTCCCCTGCGGTGAGCCGCCGCCGAAGCTGCCGTCGCTTCTCGGAGGGCGGTACGGCGGAGTAAAGCACGTGCAACCTCACACAATCTGGGAATCAGAATCCCAGCATATGCTAATCTCGCGCGCATGGCCCGTGCTCAGGACGCTACACCCCCCAGCGGACGCGTGCCTGGAGCAGAGAGCGGGCGTCGACTCCTCAGCGTCCTGTTGAGCTTCTCGGAGAGCCGTCCGCTGTGGACGGTCGCCCAGCTGGCCGAAACGCTCGGCATGGGCGCTTCGATGGTTTATCGCTACATCGGACTGCTGCGCGAAGTGGGGCTCGTGGACGCGGCGCCAGACAACAAATATCGCGTGACCGACCTGGCCGCATCGCTCGCGGCTGCCGCGACGGCGGGCCGTGCGCCGATCGGCGAGGTCGCCGTGCCGATCATCAGCCGCATCCGCGACGCGATCGATGAAACAGTCCTGATCGCACGTCGATCGGGATGGCGGGTATACACGGTCGACCGCGTCGAATCGCGTCGGCCGGTGCGCCTTCAGTTCGAACCTGGGCAGGCGATGACGCTGCACACCGGATCGCTGTCTCGCGTGCTCCTCGCTTCCATGCCCGCACACGAGCGTGCGAGCTACCTCGACCACCTCTCCGAGGAGGATCGTGACCGTCCGCTCCTACGCCCCGAAGCGCTGGATCGCGTGGCCGTGGACGGTTGGGCGGAGAGCTTCGAAGAGATCGATGAGGGCATCTGGGGCGTCGCCGCCCCCATCACCGCGCGAGGGGTCATGTACGGCGCCATCGGGTGCGCCGCGCCGCTTTTTCGCACCGACGGCGAGAAGCGCATGCTGATCCGAAAGCTCATCGTCGACGGTGCCACCGCCATCGCCGAGACCTTGGAATACCGACTGTCGCACGCCCCGTAGCGAGCGTGTCGCTGTCTCGGCGCGTCAGTGCATGACCGTGCCACCATCAACGACGAGCGTCTGGCCGGTCACGACACGAGCTGCCCGCGAGGCGAGAAAGCGTACGGCTTGGACGACGTCATCGATCTCGACGTCGACGGGCAGGGCACGCGTCGCACGGAACGCGGCCTGCTGCTCCGGCGTCCAGACGGCGCGATTGCGTGCCGTCGAGACCAGACCAGGCGCCACAGCGTTAACCCGCACGCCATCCGGACCCAGCGCCAGCGCCAACGACTTCGTCATCCCCAGTACCCCGGCCTTCGCGGCCGCGTAGTGGACCATGTCGGCGTGGCCTTTCATCGCGATCGCCGAAGACAGACTCACGACGGCACCCGAGGCGGCACGCAGCGCGTTTCGCAGGGTCCAAGTCACGCTGTACGCCGAGGTCAGATTGATTTCGACGTATCGGGCAAACTCGCCAGGAGTCAGCTCGTCCACGTGGGTGGGCGGCCAATAGCCGACGCCGTTCACGAGAACATCGAGACGCTCGATCTCGCCGAGCCGGGCGACCTCGTCGGCCTGTGACAGGTCGATGCGCCACGCGACACCGTCGACATCGGCGGCAGCCTCGACCACCGCATCCGCCACGTCGACCAGATGTACCGTCGTGTTCTCATCGGCGTAGCCCCGCGCCAGGGCACGCCCAATCTCCCCGGCGCCGCCGGTGATCAGCACAGTGCGCGTCACGTGCCGATTCCCATGATGGTGCGCGCCTCGGCCACCGAGACGACCTCGCCGATCTTGGCCTGGATGTCGAACAGGTTCGCTTCGTGTGGTCCTTCCAGCCTGTCCCCCACAGCATCCCGCACGACGATTGGGATGAAGCCCGACTGCATGGCGTCGGTCGCGGTCGCCCGCACGCACCCGCTCGTGGACAGACCGGTGATGACGAGGGTGTCCACCCCTATCGACGCGAGCGTAGCCGCGAGGTGAGTCCCCGCGAAGGCGCTCGGATACTGCTTGACGATCTCGATGTCGCCGTCCTGGGGTTCGAGACCCTCGATGTATGCCGAGAACGGGCTGTCCAGCGCGAACCATCTCGTCGCGGGGACCTTGCGAGCGAACACGCCGCCGTCGCGACGCGAATGATCATGCTCGACGCGCGTCACGAACGTCGGGATCCCGACGGTTCTGGCCTCGCGGAGCAGTGTCCGCATGACTTCGCAAGGCTGCTCGACACCCGCGTACAGCGGGCAGTCGGGGTCGATGTACGCCCGGGCGGGGTCGATCACCACGAGGGCGGGCCGGCTACCGGGCTGCAGGACACCCTGAAGCCCGGCACCGGCGTAGTCCTCGCGCGAGAGATCGCTGGTCACGCCCGCGCCTCGGCGAAGCCTGCCACCTGGACGAACGACTTGCTCTTCAGCACGGGGGCAATGGACTCCGCGATGACCGCCTTGTGGGCGGGGTGGGCGCCGTACGAGCGCCAGGCATCTTCAGAGTCGAACTCGAGCTGGAACAGCACGTCCGCATTTCCCTCGGTCAGCCCGAGGTCGATGCCGACCCGGACGGCGACCAGTCCGTCGATCAGACCGGCAAGACCGGTGAGTCCGTCGGAGATAGCCTGACGGTGCTCCGGTGTCGCATCATCCGCCAGCGTGAGCATCCCGATGTGGGTGAACATGTGCATCCTCTCTTCGGACTCAGTGCTCGGCGAGCAGCGAGCCGAACCCTTCGATCTTGTCGTCGATGCCGTTCGTCCGGTAAGCGTGCCATACCGTCGCAGTGTTGATCGCGATGACCGGCTTGCCCAACTCCGCCTCGAGTTCGGCAGCGAACTTCGCGCAGGCCATGTTGGTGCCCGCCTGAACGAGGACGTCGACGTCGTCACCGTCCACCTCGGCGAACGCGGCGCGCAGCTGTTCGGGCGTCACGTCGGCGATCGAGGTCGCCGAATCACACTTGAGGCCGTGCACGCCCGAGACCTCGTATCCGGTCTGCTCGAAGAACTCACGCACCTGCTGGTCGCCGATCGGCTGGTAGGGCGTGATCACACCGATCTTCTTGGCCCCATAGATCTTGAGCGCCTCGTCGACCGCCACAGCACCGGTCGTGACCCCGAGCCCGTCGGATAGCTCGGCCATGTGTGCGGCGAACTCCGCCGCTCCGTTCTTGCCACCCCAGAACGTCTCGGCGCTCATACCCATGACGAGGTAGTCCACCTTGGCGGTGATTACATCGCGAACGGCGCGGCCGATCTCGGTGCGCAGCCCCTCGAGGAAGGTCACGAACGAAGCGTCGTCGTTGAGTTCGGGTTCGGGAATGTAGATGCGCCCCGTGTGCCACGAGACCCCTTCCGTGCACATCCAGGCGAATTCCGCCTCGACGGTCGTGTTCGTCGAGGGGAGGATGAGGCCGAACTGGGCCCGAGGCGCCGTCAAACTGGTCATGCGTTGACTCCTGATTCTCTATATATCTCTAGGCGGACGTGCTCAGACGAGAGCCGGTTCGACTCCGGCGAGCACGAGACCGACTCCGACGAGGTACAGCTCGTCGAGCGAGGCCAGGTCCGTGCGACGAGCGACGGCCAGCGGCACCTCGGGGAGCGCGCGGTGCACGCGCTCGAGCGCGCCGGTCTCGGATACCGGCATCACGAGTACATCGGCGCCGGCGGCGATGTACGCCCGCCCTCGACGGATGATCTCCTGCTCGTCGGCAGCGGCGATCGCCGCGAAAACGAGCACGTCGCGTCGGGCGGCCACGGCATCTGCCACGGCTGCGGCGACGGTAGCGGCTTCCTCGGATGCCGTTTCCGCGATGTAGACCGCCGCGATCCCCGAACGCTCGAAGGCTTCGACCGCGGCAGCGGTCCCCGCCCGGTCGGCGGCTTCGACGATCACCGGGACCGTCGCGGAATCAGCCAGGGCGACCAGGCCATCGAGCGAGGTGGGTGCGTCACCGCCCGTCACGAGCCGCACGCGGTCGGCATCGAGCGTCGTGTCGCGGAGCAGGTCAGACAGCTGTGCACCGGCCGGCGTCTGGCAGCCTGACAGCAACGGCGTAAGTCCGCGGCGCATGCGGCGGCGGGAAACCTCGAAGGAGTTCAGCATTGAGGTGCCGCGCAGGTAGGTGCGCAGCCGCACCGGGTCGGCGGCGATCTCGGCCATCTCGGCGCGGCGTCCCTGACGCGCGGTGTCGTCTTGCTCGCGCATCTCGTCGTAGTTTCGCTGCGTGTTCTTCTGCACATCGACGGCGGCCGCGTCGCGTCGGACCTTCGCGTAGGTCTGCACCGCGCGCTCGGGGTCACCTCCGGCCAGCGCGTAGTTCACGGCCTGCACAGCAGCGTGTGCATCGTGAATGCCGCTGTTCATACCCATCCCGCCGAGGGGGTTGTTGATGTGCGCGGCGTCGCCCGCCAGCAGCACGCGGCCCTGCGCGAAGACGCGGGCAAGACGCTGATGCACGCGATAGATCGTGCTGTGCAGCACAGGGTACGGCTCATCGAGGGCGATCACACCCTGCAGACGCTCTTCGATGCGCTGGGGATCGCGAGCCTGTTCGTCTGTCTCGTCATCCTGGATGGGGAAGAGCACGCGCCAGTGCTCGGGCGTGCGCAACAGCACTCCCCAGTCATCGGGATCGTAGACGTAGCTCACGTATGCGAGGTCATCGAAGTCGTCGACGAAGTCGTGGGTCGTCGAAGCGACGAGGAAGCGTTCGGGGTAGGTGACCCCCTCGAACGCGATCCCCAGCGAACGGCGGGCGGCAGAGTTGGCGCCGTCTGCCGCGATCAGCCAGTCGGCGCGGTAGGAGGGGTCGAACTGGTCACCCTCGAGGTAGATCAGCGCGGCGTCGGTGCCGTGTTCTACGCGGTCGATGCGCGCGCCGAAGCGGAGCGTCACATTAGGCATCTGCTCGAGGTGCCGACGGATGATGCGGGTGAGCTTGCTCTGCTCGCACTGCACTCGGAACGGGAAACGTGTGTCGCCCGCGAGCGCGGACATGTCCAGGTGTGCGATGAGCTCACGGCTGTGGCCCCGGTACTGGAAGCCCGGCGCACGCAGGCCGACCTCAAGCAGCTCATCGACGACGCCAAGGTCATCCAGGATCTCCAGGCTCGGCGGGTGGAACGTCGAGGCACGAGACTCTGTTGCGAGGTCATCGCCGGCCTCGAGGACAGTCACCTGGTGGCCCTGGCGCGACAGGCTCAGGGCTGCCGTCATGCCGACCGGCCCCATGCCGGCGACGACGATGGTGGGCGAGGAAGAAGTGGTCACGCGAAATACCTTTCTTGAAAGCGTGCGGGGTGTCAGAGCACCCGGGAAACGCGGGGTGTGAGAGGGGCGGGAAAGCCGCCGAGCGGCTGTCCTGCGACGGCGAGCTGCCCGGCGTCGGCCGACAAGTTGTGACCGGTGATCATGGAGGCACCGGGCGAGAGGAGGAACGCGATGGCCTCAGCCACCTCCCCCGGTTCGGCGATGTGACGCAGCGGCACCGACGCGCTTAGAGCGTCTTCGCCGTGACGCTCGCGCATCATTGCGGTGAGCGGCGTGCGCACGAGGCCGGGGACTACGGAGTTGACCCGGATGCCGTGGACACCCAGTTCGCTCGCGAGCGAACGCGTGAGTGCCGCGATCGCTCCCTTCGACGCGTGGTAGTGCGCACTCAGGCCGTTGACGTAGCCGAACGCGGCGGTGGAGGACACCGTGACGATGCTTCCCCCCCGACCGCCACACACCATGGCCCGAGCCGCCGACTGACATGCCAGAGCCGTTCCGATGATGTTGACGGCGATGGTGTCCTGCCAGGCCCCGAGCGAGCTGTCGAGGAAGGGTTCTTTGAGCGACACGCCCGCGCAGGCGACGAGACCGGTGACGCCGTGCCCGACGAGGCGGTCCATCGCAGCCGACAGTGCGGTCGAATCCGCTGCATCCGCAGACTCCCAGCCTCCGCGCTGGGCGGGAGCGAGCTCATCCCACCAGCCGGCGGATTCGGAGCCGGAACGGTCCAGGACCGAGACCCGGACGCCACGTGACGCCAGCAGGAGGGCGGTCGCGGCACCGATACCCGATGCGCCGCCCGTGATGATGACGTGACTCATGCGTACACCTCGGTGTCGGACATCGGGTGGGAGAGGTCGCGTGTGTCGACCTCGGGCGCCGGATAGCCGCCCGAGAGCGGCACGGCGAGCGAGGTCTGGCCTCCGTCCACGGGCAGGACGTGACCGGTGATGAGGGATGCCGCGGGCGAGAGCAGCCACGCGATCGCCGAGGCGATCTCTTCGGGCTCGGCCAGGCGCCCCGCCGGAGCGCGAGCCGCCAGCAACTCCTCGCCGAGGCTGTCCCGCTCCCGGGCGGACATCGGCGTGCGCACGAGTCCCGGAGCGACGCACGAGACGCGGATGCCGTGCGGTGCGAGGTCTCCGGCCATCGACCGAGTGACTCCCACGAGTGCCGCCTTGGACGCGTGATAGGCAACGCCGAGCCCGGCGACATAGCCCAGACCCGCCGTCGAGGAGACCGTGACGATCGCGCCGGGTCGACCGGCGCTGCAGAGCACCCGGGCGAACGCCTGGGCGGTGCCGAGCGCGCCCCAGACGTTGATGTCGATGGCGTCGGTGAACGCCTCGCGGCTGACATCGAGCGCGCTGTCATTCGTGACGATGCCCGCGCACGTGGCCAGCCCCGTGAGGGGGGCGATGGCCTCTGCTTCGGCGATGCTCGCCGTGACGGCATCCGTGTCCGTGACGTCCGCCATGACCCATACACCGCGCGAATCGGCGGCCAGTGCGAGCCACCAATCCGGCCCGGTGAGACGGTCGAGCACCGACACGCGGTGTCCGAGCGCCGCCAGGCGGTGCGCCAGGGATCGACCGATCCCCGACGCACCCCCGGTGATGAGGACGTGTGTCACTCGACGTCCACGCTCAGCGTCTCGTCGGCCACGTACGTGTCGTTCTCGTAGTGTCCGATCGTCACACCGAAGGACAGCTGGCCGGACTCGCTGCCGGAGTGCGCCCCGCAGATGCCCTCGCTCGCGGGCAGGTTGGTCAGCGCGTCGCGCACGGCCTCGGGGTCGGTCGATCCCGCCGCAGCGAGCGCGTCGCCCAGGAGCATCATGCCGTCGTAGGCGATCGCGGCGTACTCGGTCGGGGCAGCCCCGAACTCGCTCTCGTACGCGGCGGCCCAGTCGGCCAGTGCACCCTCGGTGGCAGCCGACGGGACACACTGGTTGCGGTTGTAGATGGTCTCGAAGCCGTCGTAGTTCAGTTCGGCGTACGTACCGGGCTGCAGGCCCGCCAGGAGGGTCGGGACCTTCACGCCCGCCGTGGCGAGGGCGTTCGCGGCGACGATGAAGTCGGCCTGCTGGCCGTAGACGAAGAGCATCTCGGCGCCCGAGGAGCGCAGGTTGTTGGCCTGGGTCGACATGTCGACGTCGCCGGTCTGGAAGATCTGGTCGGTGACGACCTCGTACCCGAACTCGTCGGCCGCATCCTTGACGACCTCGGCCGCCCCCGTGCCCAGTTCGCCGCTCTCGCGCAGCAGCGCGACCTTCTTCACGCCGAGCGTCTGCGAGGCGAACTCCACGGCGGCCGTCGACGTGATGCCATCGTGCGACGTCATCGAGAACGCCCAGTCGCTCGCGTCGGCGAGCTTCGAGTTCGTGCCACCCACGATGACCGGGATGCCGGTGCGGTCGACCTGCGTCATGACGGCGAAGCCCTGCGTCGAGACCGGGAATCCGATCACGGCGGCGGGGTCGGACGAAGTGATCCGGTTGAAGGCGTTGAGGGCGGTCGCGTCGTCGGCGCCGGTGTCCTCATGAACGACCTTGATCATGGCCCCGTCGACACCGCCGGCGTCGTTGATCGCCTGGACGGCCATCTCGATGCCGTGCTTCATGGGCTCGCCGAGGACAGCAGATCCGCCCGTCGTGGGCAGCGCGACGCCGACGACGATCTCCTCGCCGGCGGCGCCGGAGCCCGCGTCATCCGAACCGGCGCAGCCGGACAGCGCCAGCCCGCTCACCGCGAGGGCGGCGACGGCGGCGAAGGTGAACTTTCGAGTCATGGTGTTCCTTTGTGTGAGTGTCAGTGAAAGACGAAACCGCGCTGTGCACTCCTGCGTGCCAACCGGTTCAGGAGCCGAGGTAGGCCTTGCGCACCTCGGGGTCATGGATCAGCGACGCCGAGGGGCCCTCGGTCGCGATGCGTCCGTGCTCGATGACATAGCCCCGATCAGACGAGCCGAGCGCGAGCTGCGCGTTCTGCTCGACGAGCAGGACCGACAGTCCGTGATCGCGGCTGTAGCCGCTGATGAGCTTCACGACCTCGACAGCGAGCTTGGGCGAAAGACCCAGCGACGGCTCGTCAAGGAGCAGGAGCTTGGGCTGCGCGAGGATCGCGCGACCCATCGCGAGCATCTGCTGCTCGCCGCCTGAGAGCGTCCAGGCCAGGCTCTTGCGCCGTTCTTCGAGTCGCGGGAAGACCGACATGACCTCATCGATCGCGTCACGGAGCGCGGCGCCGCGGAGCCGGCTCGCCGTCGCCGCCACATCGAGGTTCTCCTCGACCGTAAGCCCCGCGAACACGCGACGGCCCTCGGGAACGAGGCTGAGCCCGTTGCGCGCGAACCAGTCCGTCCGTCGACCCGTAACGTTCCGGCCCTGGAAGCGGATACTGCCGGACTGCGGTTTGACCAGGCCCACGATGCCCTTGAGAGTCGTGGACTTGCCGGCGCCGTTCGCGCCGATGAGCGTGACCACTTCGCCTTCATCGACGGTGAGGCTCAGGCCGCGCACGGCGCGCGCGGCACCGTAGCTGAGGACGAGGTCTGTGACCTCGAGGATCGCGGTCACTGCTGCTCCTCACTCGCACCCAGGTAGGCGCGCAGAACTTCGGGGTCCGCACGTACCTGCGCGGGCGTTCCCTCTGCGATGACATGGCCGTTGTCGAGCACGGTCACCTGCCGTGCGACCGAGGCGACGAAGTCCATGTTGTGCTCGACGACGACGACCGACAGGTCGCCCTTCGCGATCTCGATCACCAGCTGCGCCAGACGCACCGTCTCGCTGTCGTTCATGCCGGCTGCGGGTTCGTCCAGCAGCAGCAGCGCGGGATCGCATGCCAGCGCACGGGCGATCTCGACGAGGCGACGGTGCCCGTAGGGCAGCGTGCCGGCGAGACGATGCGCGTCTTCTGCGACGCCCGCGAAGTCGAGGAGCTCCAGGGCGCGTCCGCGCATGCGCTTCTCGGCGTTGCCGTAGCGCGGCATCCCCGTGATCGCCGACAGCAGGCCGTACCCGCGCCGGTCATGCATCGCCACGAGCACGTTCTCGAGCACCGTCATGTCGTCGAACAGCCGCAGCGTCTGGAACGTGCGGGCGATCCCCCGGCGGGCGGCGACGGTGGATGCTGCCGGCTTGACCGGCACACCATCGAGCACGATCGTGCCCTCGTCCCACCGGTCGACGCCGGAGATGCAGTTGATCATCGTCGACTTGCCCGAGCCGTTGGGCCCGATGAGCGCTCGCACCTGGCCCGGCTCGACCGTCATGTCGACCCCGGCAACCGCGGTGACGCCGCCGAATCGGCGAACCAGCCCGGAGACCTCCAGTGCGCCCTTCATCGGACCCCTCCTTCGCTAGCGAGGCTGGGACCTCGGCGCAGCTTGTCGCGCAGGAAGCGGCCGATCCACTGCAGGACGCCCCAGATGCCCGACGGCACGAAGGCGACCATGACCAGCAGCAGGACGCCGTAGAAGAGCAGGTAGTACGCCTCGAACGAACGCAGCAGCTCGGGGAGGAACGTCAGCAGGATCGCGCCGAGCGCGGCTCCCCAGGGGCTGCGGGAGCCGCCGACGACGACCATCGCGAGGATCGACACCGACAGCGCGAGGTCGTACGTTCCGGGGCTGATGTAGGTCACGAAGCCGGCGTTGAGCGCTCCGGCGAGGCCGGCGAAGGCTGCACCCACGACGAACGCGAGCACCTTGACCTTCGGCAGCGAGACGCCCATCGCGGCAGCAGCGATGCCGCTGTCGCGCACGGCCTGCATGGCTCGTCCGTACGAGGACTGACGGATGCGCTGCACGACGTAGATCGCCAGGACGGCGATGACCCCGACGAAGATGGCCCAGTCCGAGACCTTCACGAGTTCGAAACCGAAGACGGGTGCGACGATCCCCCGAACGCCGAGTGCTCCCCCGGACAGCCAGGACCAGTTCACGAGGATGAGCATGACGACTTGGCCGAACCCGAGAGTGGCCAACGCCAGATAGTGGCCCTTGAGACGCAGAGCCGGGATGCCGATCGCCAGTCCGACGAGGATGCTCGCGATCATCGCGAGCACGAGGGCGATGCCGTAGTCCATGCTGAGTTTGGTCACGAGCAGTCCGGCGGTGTAGCCGCCGATCGCGTAGAACCCGGCCTGACCGAGCGAGACCTGACCGGACAGACCGAAGGTGACGTAGAGCCCCACCGCGGCGATGATCATGATCTCGGCGTTGACGGCGACCTGAAGCCAGTAGTTGCTGTCGATGAAGGTCGGCATGAGCACGGCGACGGCCAGCAGAACGGGCCACACCGCCCACGATGTGATCGAGACGAGCTTGGTCTGCCCGACCGGAGCCGGGGAGAGGATGGTCGTGGTCACAGCTTCTCACCGACTTTCGAACCGAAGATGCCCTGAGGACGGACGAGGAGGAACACGATCATGAGGGCGAAGGCGAGGAGGTCTTTGTTCTCGGTGCCGATGAAGGTGCCGGCGAGGCTCTCGACGATGCCCAGCCCGAAAGCGGCGATGGCGGCTCCCGTGAGGTTGCCGAAGCCGCCGATGACGCACGCCGCGAAAGCCTTGAGGGCGATGAGCATGCCCACGTGGATCGTGACCGAGAACATCGGGGCGACCAGCACACCAGCGGCTCCCGTGAGCGCCGTGCTGATCATGAAGGCCACGATGACGATGCCGCCGGTGCGGATGCCCATGAGCTTGGCGGTGTCGGAGTCGACGGACGTCGCCTGCATCTGCAGACCCAGCCGGGTCTTGGCCAGCAGCAGGTTGAGCCCGATGATCAGGATGATCGACACGGCGACGATGAACAGCGACACCGTGCTGATGCGGCTCCCGAACAGCTCCAGCGAGATGTTCGGCACGAGCGACGGCAGCGAGCGCGGGTCGGGACCCCATATGAGGTGGGCGGCCTGCTGCAGGATGATGCCCACCGCGACGGTGGAGATGATCATCGACGCGGGGGGGCCGTTGCGCAGCGGGGCGTAGGTGACGCGCTCCATGAGCGCGCCGATGCCGGCGGAGGCCGCGATGCCCAGGAGCGCCGCGGCGAACAGGGGCACGCCGCCGGCGCCGGCCAGTGTCGCGGCGACGAAGGCCGCGATCATGACGAACTCGGCCTGCGCGAAGTTGAGCACGCCCGCCACGCGATAGGTGAGGAGGAACGCGACGGCGAGCAACGCGTAGATGCCGCCGATCGCGAGGCCGCTGACGACCGATTGCAGGATCACGACGTGGTGTCCTTCAGGAATGCACCGTAGAGGTGGGGCTGGCGTGTGGCGAGCGGGTCGAGATGGTGACCCTGCACCTTGCTGTGCGCGTCGGTGAGGTCGAGGTCGACGAAGAGGTCTTCTTCGAAGCCGGTGCGCGACCACACCGCGGTGGGATAACGCATGACGGCGACAGGCTGGCCGGGGATGAACCGGTCGGCGATGACGACCTGGCTCCCGAACTGCGCGGCGTTGTCGGTGCGGGCCACCGAGACGAGGTGGGTGCGGTTCTCCTCCGTGCGCTCGGTCGCCGCCATCGTCGCCGCCTCGAGGCGGTCCCAATCGGCGGGGTGGGCGATGACCTCTGCGCCGCGGAGGGTCAGGATGCGAGCGACCTCGGGCAGCCACACCTCATCGCCGATCATCAGCCCGATGCTGCCGATGGGCGTGCGGGCGACGACGAAGTCCTCCCCCGGTGTCGCCCACGCGCGCTCGGATTCGGTGAGATGGAGCTTGCGGTAGCGCGCGGCGATCTCGCCGTCGTCGCCGATGAGGAACGCCGTCAGGTGATAGCGGTCACCGGCGCGCTCGATCAGGTTGACGACGATCCAGACGCCGTGACGGCCTGCCGCATCGCGCACGATCTGCAGCGCGCGCTCGGACAGGTCGGCTGCTGCGGCGACGTCGGCCTCGATCGATCCGCGTTCGTGGATGAACAGCTCGGGGAAGACACCGAGCTGCGCTCCGCGCCGCGCGGCGTACTCCACCTGCATTGCGGCGCGCGTGAGCGTCCATTCCGTGGAGTGGTACCACGACGTCTGCAGCGTCGCGACGCGCAGGGGCCGCGCGGGCGCATCGTCGGGAACAGGGCCGTACATGGCGGCCGCGACATGAGTGTCGTTGTCGGCGAGCAGCTCCTGGTAGTGGTCGGGACGGCGGAACGCATCGAGCGAGCCGATCGCGCCAAGACGCTTGGGGTGACTCGTGGCGGGCGTGATGTCGGCCCACACCATCCCCTCTTCGGTCTCACCGGCATTGGCGAGGATCTCGCCGGTGGGCGAGATGATCTGGGATCCGCCCGTCCAGGGGTACCCGTCGGCCGGGCCGCCGACGGTGTTCGCCGCGACGTGCCAGACGTGGTTCTCGATCGCGCGCAGGGGCTCGTGGACGCGCATCTCGTCGGGTCCGCGCGAGTTGAGCGAGTTGGTGAGGATCTGGGCACCCTTGAGCGCCAGGACGCGCGGCACCTCGGGGACGATGCCGTCGGCGCACAGCAGCATCCCGATGCGTCCGATCGGGGTCTCGATGACCTCGAGCTCTTTCGTACCCGGGGTGAAGAGGGTGTACTCGTAGTCCCAGAACACCGTCTTGTGGTGCACGTGCAGGATCTCGCCGTCCGCGGCGATGAGGATCTGCGTGATGTAGACGTCGGGCGCATTCTCGCCGCGCAGGTCCACGCCGAGCGCGACCATGATGCCGAGCTCGCGCGCTGCGGCGCGCACCCCGCTCACGAAAGCGCCGTCCAGCGTCTCGCTGCGCTCGAAGCACTCCGCTCGGTCGGCGAAATCGCGCACCCGGTTGGAGTTCTCCGGGGTGACCAGCAGCTGAGCGCCGACGGCGGCCGCTTCGCGCATGTATCCGACGACGGTCGCGAGGTTTGCGGCGACGTCGGTGCCCGAGAAGAACTGTGCCGTGGCCACTCGTACGGTGGCGCCCCGCTCATCTTTGATGGAGACCGTCACATTCGATCCATTCTCATATAATAGGAACTGTAATCCTGTAACGTGGAATAAAGTCATCCAACGGCTTTCCCGAGCTGTTGTCAAGCTGGGATAGCGCGCGCATCAGCGCTCGCCCGATTCGAAACGCCAGCGCGCCCCGAAGATCACCGACGGCGGCAGGCCGGACGGCAGCAACCGCCGCCTGACCTAAGAACCCGCCGTCACCAGGCGCGGTGCCGGTCAGCGCCGGTCGGTCACGCCCGCGAGCAGGGCGTGCAGCAGCGGCAGCGCGGACGCCACCATCAGCACGGTGCCGACCACTGGAGCGACCGGAAGCAGGATCGCGCCGCCGATCAGCAGTCCCACGAACAGGATCGCCGAGACGGCCCGTCGCCCGACCTTCTCGATGCGCCGGAGGCGCTGCTCGAGTTTCGAGGTGTCGACGGTGAGCCTGCCGCTCTCGAGCCGCGTCGTGAGCGTGTCCAGGCGGCGCGGGAGCCCTGCCGCCACCGACAGCGTCGACACGGTTTCTTGGGCGAACGCCTGCACGACGTTGCCGCTCTCGTCGCGGACGATCCGGTCAGCGTAGGGCTCGACGGCATCCCAGATGTTGAAGGCGGGATCGAGCGAGCTGCACATGCCCGATGTGAGGGACATCGCTCGGATGATGAGCAGGAAATTCTCGGGCAGCTGGAACGGCAGCGAGCGCACGACATCACCGAATTCGGTGGCGAACTCGCGGAATTCGCGAGGGTCGACCTCTTGCAGCTGTGCGAAGCCCATCCCGCCGAAACGCGCGAAGAGCTTGGTCATCGCCCGTTCGAGCTCTGCGGTGTCGGCCGTCGGCAGAAGCACCCCCACGTCGCGGATCCCATCGACCAGACCCGCTCCGTCTCTTGACGCGGCTGCGACGAGGATCCGACGCAGGCCCCGGCGCAGATCCTGGGGAACCTCGCCCATCATTCCGAAATCGATGAAGGTGAAGCGCCACGAACGCCTCCCCCCAGGCGTCGGCGTGACGAAGACGTTGCCGGGATGCGGATCGGCGTGGAAGTACCCGTTGACGAAGAGCTGGTCGAACATCACGGCCGCGAACTCGGCCGCCACCTCGGCCGGGTCGATTCCCGCCGCCCGAAGCGCAGCGACGTCGTTGACCTTGATCGCCGTGACGTCCTCAAGAGTCAGCACGCGCCGCGTCGTGCGCTCCCACACGATCTCGGGCGAGCTCACACGATCATCGCCCGAGAAGTCGTTTGCGAACCGCTCCGCTCCGGCGGCCTCGTGGACGTAGTCGATCTCCTCGAGGCTCGTGTGCGCGAACTCCTCCACGAGGGCGGGCGCATCCACGCGGTTCGCCACGACGCGCACACGGCTCAGCCACTGCGCGACGCGCCGCAGCGCGGTCAGGTCGACGTCGACCACCTGGTCGATGCCGGGGCGTTGGACCTTCACGACGACGTCGCGGATCCCCGCTTGGACGGCATCCGCGTCAGAGAGCACGGCGCGATGGGCCTGCCCGAGGGATGCGGCCGCGAGCGGAACCTCGTCCACGAACGCGAAAGCCGTGCCGAGCGGCACGCCCAGCTCCGCCTCGGCGAGCGCTCGGATCGCCGGGAACGGCACGGCAGGAACCTCGTCCTGCAGTCCTTCGAGCACCTTCGTGATCTCGGGCGGCAGCACATCCAGGCGCGACGACATGAACTGCCCGACCTTGATCATGAGGCCGCCGAGCTCGACCGCCAGCACGTGGAACCGCTGTGCGATGCGTGTCATGCGCGCGGCGCGCGTGCGTTCCGCGATCCTGCCGAGCCCCACCCGGGGAAGCAGCAACTCGAACCACCACGTCTGCACGAGGTAGCGCGCCGCGAACCGCAGGATCCTCCCCCGCCGCGAACGCAGATCACCGGCGGCGGTCATCGAGCCTCCCCGGAGCCGACGTGCCGAGCCGCATCCGGTCAGTCCTGAGCGAGGATGGCGTAGAGCTTGCGGCGCGCCTCGTCGAGCACGGCGACCGCCTGCTGCACCTGCTCGGACGATCCGGTCCGCCCCACCTGGGCGGTCACCTGCGCGAGCTCGATGCCCGCCTTCGGCAGCGCCATGATCCGTGCGCTGTCCGCAGCGCCGGGGGTCTCCCACGGCGCCGTGCGCTCACCCGCGGCATCCGCGGCCTCTCGGCCCTCCTCGGTGAGCGAATAGGTCTTGCGACCGCTGGACTCCTCGGCGCTCACGAGGCCTTCGTCGGTGAGCAGCTGCAGGGTCGGATACACCGAGCCCGGACTCGGCTTCCACGTTCCACCGCTGCGCTCGCTGATCTCCTGAATGATCTGGTAGCCGTGCATCGGCTGCTCGGCGAGCAACGCCAGAACCGCCGCGCGGACGTCGCCGCGGCCCATCCGCGGGCCCGCCTTCTGCTCGAAAGCACCGCGCAGCTGCTCCATCGCCTCCCAGATGCCGGCCGTCGGCCAGCCCTGGCCTCGTCCGCGACCGCCGACCCCGTCGCCCATGAATGATCCGCTCATGACACTCCTCCTCGCGATTGCCCTACCGATACATGACGATATATCGCTGAACATCGGATGCCCGTCGATTCGGTCATCGCACGGTGGCATCCATGGCAAAGACTCAGGAGCGCTCGACGGGCTGGCGCAGGATCGTCCGCAGCTTGGCGGGGGCGACGCGACGCGGGTCGCTGAGATAGATCTCGTGGTGGCGGCCTGTCATCCGCAGGCCTTCGTCGGGGATGAACTCGTCGTGCATCGCGGCGAGGACAGGAGCCTCGTCGTCGTACGACCCGACGTGCAGCGTCTGGACGCACAGCCCCTCATCGAGCACGGCGAAACGCAGCCGCTCACCGAGGGGCGCGTCGGCGGCCTCGCGGGCCCGATCGACGAGGCCGGGCTCCACCCAGTCGGGCACGAGGTTCAGCAGGGTCCAGTGCCACCGCGACTTGTCGCGCGTCGCGGTGAAGCTGTCCATGTCGTCGGCCCACCACAGGGCCTCGAGCGGTGGCACGACGTAATCGCGATCGAGTTCGCGTTTGCTGAGGAACTTCAGCTTGTAGGCGACGCTGTAGATCGAGCGGACGGCATCCGCGTATTCGGGTGCGCTGTTCGGGTCGCCCTCCCCGTCGATCATGAGGTACGACATCGGGGGCACCTCGATGATCGCGAACGCGCCCGCGCGCGCCGAGTAGGTGGGCACCGTCTTCTTCAGGTCGATCTTCATGCTCTCGCCATCGTGGCCGATGCCGGCCCGCGGCGCCAGACCGGGGGGTCGCGCCGCCCTCCCGCCCGCCCCCTCGCCCGCCCTACCCCTGACCGCGAGACTGCACGTGCGTGCCGAGACTGCGGGTGTCACCCGCTGTCTCGGCGCGCCGTTGCAGTCTCGCGGTCAAAGGTCAGGCGTTGATGATCGTGCTGAAGGCGAGGACGATGATGAGCGCGTTGAGGAAGAAGCTCAGCGTCGTGTGCCAGACGACCGTCCAGCGCATGCGGCTCGAGGTCACCTGCACGTCCGAGACCGAGAAGGCGGTCGCGTTCGTGAACGAGAAATACACGAAGTCGACCAGGCGCGGAGACGGCGTGCCCGGGAACACGAGCGGCGGATCGGCGGCACGTCGGTACCGGCGGTCGTAGATGCGCGCGAACCCCCAGTGGAACAGCGCCCACGAGACGAGCATCGCCCAGACGGCCACCGGCTCGACCCACCCGGCCCATTCGGGGTCGTTGCGCAGCAGCAGGATCGTCGCGACGGCGACGAGACCCACGACGCTCGTGAGGAACGTGGCCGTGGTCGAGATCGCCGCGACGACCGGGTGCAGTTCCAGCCGGCGGAACCGATCGGATGCCGCCGGCCTGAGCCGCACGCTGATCCCGACCGCGATGGCCGAGGCGGCCCAGTACGCCGTCCCGAGCAGACACCACAGCAGGAGCAGAACGACCGTGAGCCCGTCGTCGCTCGGGTCGATGAGAAGCACCCCGATGGCGATGAGCGCCAGCTGCACGATGAGATCGACGACACGGACGATCACGCCTCCGACCACGCGCACCCCTTTCGACACGCGACCACGCTATCGCCGCGACGTCGGATGCCGCGTGCACGGCGCCGTGTCAAGCCCTGGGACCGACGCCGATCGCACCCGTAACGTGCCAGGCAGACAGGAAGGATGCACCATGCTTCGCGCCCTCGCGCTCAACTGCACTCTCAAACCCTCCCCCGCAGCCTCGAGCTGCGACCTGCTCGCCCAGCAGATGCTCGATGCGCTCGCGGGGCACGACGTGCACGGCGAACAGCTGCGTGTCGTGGACTTCTCCGTGGCGCCGGGGGTCGACAAGGACATGGGGGAAGGCGACGAGTGGCCGCGCATCCGCGAGAAGGTGCTCGCTGCCGACATCCTCGTGTTCACCACGCCCACCTGGATGGGGCACATGTCGAGCGTCGCGCAGCGCGTGCTGGAGCGCCTGGACGCCGAGCTGTCCGAGACCGACGCGCAGGGCCGCCCGATCCTCTCGGACAAGGTCGCGCTCACGGTCGTGCTCGGCAACGAGGACGGCGCGCACGCCATCATGGCCGACGCGCACCAGGCGCTGGCCGACCTGAGCTTCACGATCCCGCCGCTCGGCGGCGTGTACTGGAACGGCGAGGCGATGCACACGACGGACTACAAGGATCTCGCCGAGACGCCCGAGAAGGTCGCGCAGACGACCGCGGACGCCGCGCGCAACGCGGCGCACCTCGCGACGCTGCTGAAGGAACGCCCCTACCCTGCCGGCTGAGGCCGCCCGTACTGCTCGAGCCAGCGCAACCACACTTCGCTCACGGTCGGGAACGCCGGCACGGCATGCCACAGACGGTCGAGGGGCACCTCGCCGACGACCGCGATCGTCGCGGCGTGCAGCAGCTCGGCGATGTCGGGTCCCGTGAAGGTCGCGCCGACGATCGTTCCGCGATCGAGATCGACGATCGCCCGCGCGTGCCCCGCGAAGTGGTCGGCGTGCGCCGTCGCGCCCGCGATCGCCGCGAGGTCCTGATCGAGCACCCGGATGCGCAGGCCCCCCTCGATCGCGGAGGCCTCGGTGTGGCCGACCGATGCGACCTCGGGGTCGGCGAAGACGACCTGGGGCACGGCCGAGTGGTCGGCCGTCGCGACGTGGCGCCCCCACGGGCCGTCATCGAGCGTCTCGCCGCGGGCCCGCGCCGCGATCGCGTCGCCCGCCGCGCGCGCCTGGTACTTGCCCTGGTGGGTGAGGAGCGCGCGGTGGGTGACGTCGCCGACGGCATAGAGCCCGTCGCGGTCGACGACCCGCATCGTGTCGTCGACCTTGATCCATTCGCCGGGCTCGAGGCCGACCGTCTCGAGGCCGATGTCGTCGGTGCGCGGCACGCGGCCCGTCGCGACGAGGATCTCCGCCGCCCGCACCTCGGCGCCGTCGGACAGCGTCAGTACGACGTCGTCGCCGACGCGGGCGACGCGCTCGAGCTCGACCTGCGTGCGCACGTCGACCCCCGCGTCCTCGAGTGCCTTCTGCACCGTCTCGCCGACGAACGGCTCCCACGCGCCGAGCAGCCCGGATCGGGCGACGAGCGTGACGGCGCACCCGAGCGACGCGAAGGCCGTCGCCATCTCGGCCCCGACGACTCCCCCGCCGAGGATCGCGAGCGACGTCGGCACGTCGCGGACGGCCGTCGCCTCCCGGCTCGTCCAGGGCGCCGCATCGGCGAGTCCCGGGATGTCGGGAAGCAGCGCCGCCGAGCCCGTGCAGACGGCGACGGCGTGCCGAGCGACGAGCGTCGTGCTCTCGCCCGCGGCATCCGTCACGATCACCTCGCGCGCGCCGCCCAGCCGACCGTGCCCGCGCACGAGGTCGATCCCGGCGCTCTCGAGCCATTCGACCTGCGACGCGTCGTCCCAGTGACTCGCCATCTCGTCGCGCCGGCGAAGCACGCCCGGGACGTCGACGGAGCCCGACACGGCCTGCCGCGCGCCGTCGACATCGCGCGCCGCGCGCAGCGCGCTGCCGGCGCGCAGGAGGGCCTTGGACGGCATGCACGCCCAGTACGAGCACTCCCCGCCGACGAGCTCGCGCTCGACGATCGCCACCGACAATCCTCCTTGCGCGGCTCGATCGGCGACGTTCTCACCGACGGGCCCTGCCCCGATCACGACGAGGTCGTATTCGCTTGTTCGCATGGCCGCCACGGTAGCCCCCGTCACCGACAGGGGCGAGGTCTTGACAGGCGGCGCGATCGCCCAGCACACGGAGCGCATCGCGTCAACCCCGCGCCCGGTACCACGCGATGTCCGAGGCGTGTGGTTTTCTGGAACCGGCCGAAAGGATCCCATGGCGATCGAGTTCCGCTCCGTCACGAAACGGTTCGCCGACGGCACGCTCGCCGTCGACGATTTCAGTCTCGTGATCCCCGCGCACCGCACGACCGTGCTCGTCGGCTCGTCGGGGTGCGGCAAGACGACCCTGCTGCGCATGATCAACCGCCTCGTCGAGCCCACGAGCGGTGAGATCACGATCGACGACGAGCCGATCAGAGACAGGGATGCCGTCACCCTGCGCCGCGGAATCGGCTATGTCCTGCAGAACGCGGGCCTGCTGCCCCATTTCTCGGTCCTCGACAACATCGCGACGGTCCCCGTGCTGACCGGCGTGCGCCGTCGGCGCGCGCACGAACGGGCCCTCGAGCTGATGGACGTGGTCGGCCTCGACCGCGCCCTCGCCGAGCGCTACCCGAGTCAGCTGTCCGGCGGTCAGCAGCAGCGCGTCGGCGTCGCGCGCGCTCTCGCGGTCGACCCCAACATCCTGCTGATGGACGAGCCGTTCGGCGCGGTCGACCCGATCGTGCGTCGCGAGCTGCAGAGCGAGACGTCCCGGCTGCAGCGCGAACTCGACAAGACGATCGTCTTCGTGACGCACGACATCGACGAGGCGTTCCTGCTGGGCGATCAGGTCGTGATCCTCGAGAAAGGAGCCCGGATCGCGCAGCAGGGCAGCCCGAGCGAGATCATCGAGAACCCCGCGAGCGACTTCGTCGCCGACTTCATCGGCGTCGAGCGCGGCGCCCGTGCCCTGCGCGCCAAGCGCACACCGCGCGGCATCGTGCTCGTCGACGGCGCGGGGCGCACGCAGGGCGTCCTCGTCGATGACCCCTCCGCAGAGGACCCGCCGTGAACTGGGTGATCGACAACCTCGACCTCATCGGACGGCTGACGATCGACCACCTGCGGCAGAGCGTCATCGCGATCGTCGCCGGCAGCATCCTGTCGCTCCCGCTCGGGTGGGCGGCGTTCCGCTACTCGCGCCTGCGGGGCGCCGTGCTCACGGCGGTGTCGCTGCTGTACACCATCCCCTCGTTCGCCCTGTTCGCGGTTCTGGCCGCCGTCTTCGGCGTACCCATGCTGTCCGAGATCAACCTCGTCGTCGCCCTCACGATCTATGCCGTCGCAATAATGACGCGCTCGGTGGCCGACGGGCTGGCGTCGGTCGATCCGATCACACGCAACGCAGCGGTCGCCGTCGGCTTCGGCTCCTGGCGGCGGTTCTGGACGGTCGACGTGCCGCTCGCCGGCCCCGTGTTCCTCGCGGGCCTGCGGGTGACGTCGGTCTCGACGATCTCGCTCGCGACCGTCGGAATCCTGATCGGCGTCACCAACCTCGGCTACCTGTTCACGAACGGCGCGCAGCGGCGCATCATCGCCGAGGTCGTCGCGGGGGTCGTCGCCGTCGTCCTGATCGCGCTCGTCATCGACATGCTGCTCCTGCTGCTGGGCCGCCTGCTCATGCCGTGGTCACGACGCACGACGGTCAGGCCCATGGCGACGGGACGGGCGGTCGCGGCATGAACCTCTTCTTCGACGCGTTCGCGTGGATCTTCTCCCCCGACCGGCTGACCGGCTCGCTCCCCCTTCCGACGGCGATCGCGCAGCACCTGGGGTTCACCTTCATCTCGGTGCTCATCGCGGCGGCTATCGCGATCCCCGCCGGCTGGGCGATCGGTCACACGGGCAGGGGGCGTGAGATCGCCGTCTTCCTGTCCGGCGGTGCACGCGCCCTGCCCTCCCTCGGGCTCGTGGTGCTGCTGTGGCTCGTGCTCGGCGTCGCGTTCAAGACCGAGGCCGCGATCGTGGCGTTCGTCGTGCTCGCGATCCCCTCGATCCTCGCGGGCGCCTATGCCGGCATCGAGGCGATCGACAGATCCGTCATCGACGCCGGGCGTGCCATGGGGATGACGCCGTGGCAGGTGCTGTGGAAGATCGAGGTGCCCCTCGGTCTCGCCCTGCTCATCGGCGGTCTGCGCTCGGCGACGCTCCAGGTCGTCGCGACCGTCACGATCGCGACCTACATCGGCCTCGGCGGTCTCGGGTTCTACATCCTGCAGGGCATCCCCCTGCAGCGCTTCGATCAGATCCTGGGCGCTTCGCTCGTCGTCGTGGCCCTCGCGCTCGTGCTCGACGCGGTCTTCGCCCTGCTCGCCCGATTCGCCGTACCGCGCACAGCCCTGCCCGTGCGCGCCGCGTCGAGACCCCGCACACCTGCATTCACCCCCTCACCCTGAGCCCCCACACAGGAGGAATCCCATGCTCACTTCACGAACTCGCGCCGCGCTCGCCCTCGGCAGCGCTGTGCTGGCCACCGTCGCGTTCGTCGGTTGCGCCTCGAGCGACCCGCTCGGCGGCGACACGGGCGATCCCGGCGGGTCCGGTGACACGTCGACGATCGTGATCGGCTCGCAGGCGTACTACTCGAACGAGATCATCGCAGAGATCTACGCGCAGGCCCTCGAGAACGCCGGCTTCGAGGTCGACCGCCAGTTCAGCATCGGCCAGCGCGACGCGTACATGCCGTCGCTCGAGAGCGGTTCGATCGATCTGTTCCCCGAGTACACCGGAAACCTGCTGCAGTACTACGACGACACCGCGACCGCGACGGCCACCGACGAGGTCTATGCGGCTCTGCAGGATGCGCTGCCCGAAAGCCTCACGGTTCTCGATCAGTCCCCCGCGACCGATCAGGACTCGTACAACGTCACGGCCGCGTTCGCCGCCGACAACGGTCTCACCTCGATCGCCGACCTCGCCGGTGTCGAGGGTCTCGTGCTCGGCGGGGCGCCCGAGCTCGAAGAGCGCCCGTACGGCCCGAGCGGCCTGTCCGAGATCTACGACGTCGACGTGCAGTTCCAGGCGACGGGCGACACGACCGTCGACGAACTGGTTGCGGGCAACATCCAGGTGGCCAACGTGTACAGCGCCGACCCGCGCATCGAGACCGAGGATCTCGTGACGCTCGAAGACCCCGAGGGGCTGTTCCTCGCGTCGCACGTCGTGCCTGTCGCGGGCGCCGAGATCGCCGACGAGATCGCCGACATCATCAACGCCGTGAGCGCCGCCCTCACTCCCGAGGCCCTCGTCGCACTGAACGTCGAATCGACCGTCGATCAGCGCTCCACCGCGGACATCGCCGCCGACTGGCTCGCCGCCGAGGGACTCGTCTGAGATCCGTCCACCTCGTGCGCGGCGGTCTAACGGGCGCCGCGCACGAGGTCAAGGGGCTGTCGGCCCGGCGGTGCCGGCACCACTCTGGAAAGGATCGACCGCCACGCCGATCCGTACCCCGAGGAGCAGCCATGAGCATGTCCACCCCACCCCCTCCCGGCGACCCGACGAGCCCCGAGCCCATGCCGCCGCACCCCGAGGAGCCGCTCGCCCCGACTCCGGAGGAGCCCCTCGCGCCCACGCCCGACGAGCCGGGCTTTCCGACGCAGCCGCGCGCCGGGGGCGCCTGAGGCGGCCAGAGAGCGGACCGTCTCGGTCGTCATTCCCGTGAAGGACGACGACCGCGAACTCGCCCGCTGTCTGCGGGCACTCGCGGCACAGACCCGCCGGCCGGACGAGATCATCGTCGTCGACAACGGCTCCTCGGATGCTTCGGCTGATGTCGCCCGGGCGGCGGGGGCGCAGGTCGTGCGCTGCATCCAACCGGGCATCCCCGCCGCCGCCGCCCACGGCTACGACCACGCGACGGGTGACCTCGTGCTGCGACTCGACGCGGATTGTCTCCCCACCGAGGGCTGGGTCGAAGCGATGATCGACGCCTTCGCGGCCCGACCCCACGTCGACCTCATCACCGGCGGGGCGCGCTTCGACGACGGCCCCCGGATGCTGCGGGTTCCGCTCGCCGCGGTGTACCTCGGCGCCTACGTCGCGGTGCTCACGCCGACGCTCGGCCACCTGCCCCTCTTCGGGTCGAACCTCGGCTTCCGGCGCAGGGTGTGGCGCGGCATCCGCTCATCGGTGCATCGCGACGACCCTGACCTGCACGACGATCTGGACCTCGCCTTCCACGTCGGCGAACGGCACCGCATCCGCTACCTGCGCGACACGGGGATGGGCATGTCGATGAGGCCGTTCGCGAGTCGGCGCGCCTTCGCCCGGCGGCTGTGGCGCGGGGCCCGCACCGTCGTGGTCCACTGGCCGGCCGACTTCCCGCCCGTTCGCTGGGTCAAGCTCGCGCTGCGCCGTCTCGGCGTCGGCCAGCGGCCTCGACGGCCCCGGAGCGCCGCCGCATGACCGATCCGCTCATCGGCCCCGCCGCTCCTCCCGACCTGCACGTCATGACGTTCAACGTGCGCCGGCGGATCGACGCTCCGCTCGTGCGGCGCGCAGACCGGTGGGCGGCGCGTCAGCCTCGTCTGGCGGCGCTGCTCGCTGCGGAGCAGCCGACGCTCGTGGGAGCGCAAGAGGCCCTTCCCGATCAGGCGGCCGCGATCCGTGCGGCGCTCGGCGCGAACTACCGGTTCGTCGGCCGCGGACGACGAGCGGACGGCCGGGGCGAAGGCTGCCCCCTCTTCTACGACGCCACGCGGCTCGAGCTGCTCGAGCACTCGCAAGAGGCCTTGTCGACCACGCCCGCGCGGGCGGGATCCCGATCGTGGGGCGCGCCCCTGCCCCGCGTGCTCGTGCGCGCGACGCTGCGCGACCGCGCGACCGGCGCGTGCTTCGTCGCCGTCAACACGCACCTCGACCCCTTCTCACCCTGGGCGCGGATCCGATCGGCACACCGCATCCGTCGGATCGTCGCGGGCGGCGCTCTTCCGGCGATCGTGACGGGCGATTTCAACGCGGCGCCCGGCTCCGCGGCCGTGCGCGAGCTCCTCGCGGGCGGCGCGCTGCGCGACACGTGGCCCGCTGCCGAGGAGCGCCTGACGCCGGCATGGGGGACGTTCGCCGACTACCGGCGGCCTCGTTCCGGCGGCGCGCGCATCGATATCGTCGCGGTGACGCCCGACGTGCAGGTCGTGGCAGCGGGCATCAACGCCCGTCCCATCGAGGGCGGCTGGCCCTCGGACCACCTCCCCGTGCAGACCCGCGTGCGCATCGGGGTGATGTCGTGATCGAGAGCTTCCTGCGCGTGCCGAGGACTCCCGGCGAGATCGCGGCCGACGCCGTGCGCGTCGCCGGCGCCCTCAGCATCGTCGTCGCCGCGATCTGGTTCTCGGCGACGGATGCCGGCATCCTCGCGCTCGCTCTGCCCGGGCTCCTCCTGCCGAGGTTCGTCGGCGTGCGGGCGTGGTTCGACATCACGTACGGTCTCACCGTGCTGCTGGCGACATGGAGCAACGTGCTCGACCTGTACCGCTCCGTCCCATGGTGGGACATCCCCGCCCACGCCATCTGCACGGCGGTGATGGCCGCCGTCGCATACCTCGCGCTCGCGCGGCTGCGCGTCGTGCCGGAGCCGCGTAGCCCCGCCTTCTCGCGCCGCGTGCCGATCGTGCTCGTCACGGTCATCGGCCTCGCGCTGAGCGCGCTGTGGGAGATGGTCGAGTGGGCCGGCTACGCGTTCATCACCGATGAGATCTACGTGACCTACGTCGACACGATCGGCGACATGGCCGCGGGCGGTCTCGGCGCGCTGGCCGCCGGCATCCTGCTCGCGTACGTGCGCCTCGACCGCGATCTCAGCGCGGCGAACCCTGCAGGGCGGGTGCGAGCTCGGGCGTGAGCGATTCCCGCTCATCGAACACGAAGCACTCCCCCGCCCAGTGCTCCGCGCCGACGTGCTCGAAATAGCCGAGGATGCCACCCTCGAGCTGCCGCGCGTCGACACCCTGCTCGCGCAGATAGAGCGCCGCCTTCTCGCAGCGGATGCCGCCCGTGCAGAAGCTCACGACCGTCTTGCCCTCGAGGTCGGCGCGGGCTCGGGCAGCGGCATCCGGGAATTGCGTGAACCGTTCGATGCGCCAATCCAGGGCGCCGCGGAACGTCCCGTAGTCGACCTCGAACGCGTTGCGGGTGTCGAGCAGGACGACCTCCCGGCCGTCGTCGTCGTGACCGTCGTCGAGCCAGCGCTGCAGCGTCTGCGGGGACACCGCGGGGGCGCGACCGTGCTCCGGGCGGATCGTGGGGTGGTCCATGCGGATGATCTCGCGCTTGACCTTGACGAGCATCCTGCGGAACGGCTGATCGGCGGACCAGCTCTCCTTCGTCGTGAGCGCGGCGAAGCGCTCATCGGCGCGCAGGTCGGCGACGAAGCCCCGCACGGCGTCCGCGTCTCCAGCGAGGAAGAGGTTGATCCCCTCTTCGGCGAGGAGGATCGTGCCGGCGAGCCCGGCAGCGACGGCACGCTCACGCAGGGGTGCGCGCAGAGCCGTCGCGTCGTCGATCCTCGTGAAGAGGTACGCGGAGATGTTGAGAACGGATGCCACGGCCTCCAGCCTACGAGTTCGCGCCCGCAGCGGTGGGAGTCGTCGGTGTGAGAACGGGTGATCCGGCGCGGCCTCTCTCCGGGTTCCTGTCCACGCGAGCCCAAGCCGCGCAGCTGTTAGCGTGAAACCGAGACGAGGAGGAGGCGCATGTTCGACACGCTGCTGTCCTCCGTGCAGATTCTGCTCTCGGTCCTGGGGTTCGCGGGCGGAGTCGACCTCGCTTCCCTCGGCGGCATGACGGGCGCCCTCGCGCTCACCGTCGCGGTGCTCGCAGCGGCGGCGGTGCTGCTCACCGTCGTCGCGATGACGCACCCCGCAGCGGGCGGTGCCTCTCCGCCGCATCCGCTCCGCGCGATCGACATCTCCTCCCCGCTCCTGCAGAGCGATCCGGATGCCCCGGGGCACCCTCGCCCACGAGCACCACAGGTCGCGGCCTCGGCCGCGTAGCAGTCGACGCCCGCGCACCGCGCACCGGCATCCCCTCGCGGCCGATCCTCTCCTGATCGGCCAACAGTGGCGGCATCCGCCGATGGCCGATCGATGACCCCGATCGACCTCTGCAGAACGGATACCGCCCGTGGACCTCTTCGCATTCCCGCCCCTCGCCGCCCTCCTCGACCTCGCCTCCTCCGGGCTCACGGGACTGTCGTCCCTGCTCGAACCCCTCGCCGGCGTCTCCGCCGCCGCGACCGCCGTCGTCGTCGTGACGCTCCTCGTTCGCGCGATCCTCATCCCCACCGGCATCGCGCAGGCGAAGGCCGAGCAGACCCGCGCACGCCTTGGGCCCAAGCTGCGTGACCTGCACAAGCGCTGGGCGAAGAACCCGGAGCGGCTCCAGCGCGAGACGATGCAGCTGTACCGCGACGAACGCACATCGCCCTTCGCGGGATGCCTTCCGGTTCTCGCGCAGGCACCGGTCGTGGGGATCCTCTACGCCGTCTTCCTGCATCCGGTCATCGCCGGGCATCCGAATGCGCTTCTCGACGAGACGCTGCTCGGCGTGCCGCTGGGCACGAGCCTCGCCGGCACGGCGGCGTCCGGCTCGCTCGACGTCGGGACGGCTCTCGTCTTCGGCGTCCTCGTCCTCCTCATCGCGATCGTCGGCGAGGTGACCAGACGCGTATTCCGGATGCCGCAGCCCTCGCGCGACGCGGAATCGCCCGTCCCGGCGATACCGAGCTGGCTCGTCGGCGGCCTGCAGTTCGTGACCGCGATCGTCGCGCTCTTCGTCCCGCTCGCCGCGGGGCTGTATCTGCTCACGACGGTCACCTGGACGCTCGCGCAGCGGGCCGTGCTGCGGCGCATCTATCCGCTCCCCGTCTCGTAGGCGCCCGGGAACGTGGATTCCTCCCCAGCCAGGCGTTCGGTCCCGGGTTCCACTGAACTGCCGTGGCCGTGACCGCCGTGTCGTGTGCACCCCTAGCGTCGTCGCATGCGCTCATCCGCCGTCCGCCATGTCACTCATCTGCGTCTGACCCTCGTCGGTCCGGTACCCGAGATCCGGCGTGATGTCGCCGTGGATCGCAGCCTCTCTCTGGCCGATCTGCATCGCATCGTGCTCGCCGTCTTCGACCGGCCGCAGTGCAGACATCACCTCTTCACCGACACGCTCGACAGACGCAGCTGGTCGCGCGGACGACGACGATGGGGCGACCGCTGGACGATGATCGACTTGCGCGATCCGAACGTCATCGACGAGGCGACCGCGCGCATCGGCAGTGTGCTGCACGAATCGCACACCATTTACCACGGTCACACGTGCCCCTCCGGCTGGCTCATCGAGATCGAAGCGGGCGTCGATGACATCGTCCCCTCCTCCGATCCGCCCGCCCGCGTTCTCGACGGTGCGCGACGCGCACCTCTCCCGTGCTGCCGTAGGCCGTACGAGCACGATGTCCTCGTTGGGGTGCTCGCCGATACCGACCACCCGGACCACGACGCCATGCGAGCATGCCTGGCGTCGACGGTCGGCCCATGGGCGCGCTTCGATCCAGAGGAGTTCGACCTCGGTGCGGTCCAGCGCGCGCTCGACGGTCTGTTCACAGGAGCGGGCGGCAGAGGACCGCTGACGCGGCTCGTCGACAGGTTTCCGGCGGCGACGCGACCGGGCCTGCGCGCCCATCTCGCCGCGGCAGGTCTCGAACTGCCCGCGGTCGTGACGGCGGACGAAGCCGACGACACGGTGCGGGACTTCCGGTGGCTCATCGAGTGCGCCGGTGCCGCCGGCATCCCGCTCATCGACGGCGCCCCGGACCCGTCGGTCATCGCGAAGGGGATCCGGGAGCTGGGCGGCGACGAAGCGAGGATGCTCCAGCTCGTCGCATGGGCACGGCGGCTGCGACTGCTGTACCTGCGCGGCGGGCGTCTCATCGCGAAGAAGAGTGTCCTCGCGGCCGCACGCTCGTCGTTCGATCTGTGGATGCTCCTGGCCGAAGCGACGATGTCCGGCGCTGTGTCGAGATCATCGTCGACGGCGCAGGCACTCTTCCTGCTCGCGATCGCAGATGGGAGCCTCATCGACCCTGAGATCGGCGTCGAGCACGCGGCACAGGCTCTGCAACCGATGCAGACCCGCTTTCCCCCACCCTGGGACATGTACGAGTACAGCGACCGCGATGATGACTGCGACTCACGCTGCGACTGCTCCGACGCTCTCGGTGCGACGTGGCATGCCCTCGTCACGAAGGCGATCCGGGATGCTGCGACGGCCGAATCGCGCGACGGTGCCAGCACCGTGGCATCCGCGCTCGAGCCAGACGCCATGCACGAACTCGGTGTGCCCCGCGAGTGGGTAGCAGGCGACATCAGTGCGGCGGCATCTGTTGCGACGAGGATTCGCGGGAAGGCCGAGACAGACTCGCGCAAGGATGCCTTCATGAGCGAGGTCGGCGACGTCACCGATCTGCTCTCGCTGTTCGGACTCGCGCGTACCGATGACGGCGGGTGGCTCGTCCCGTCCACCCTCCGCGAGTTCGCCCGCGCCGCCCTCCAGAGCCGATACGGGACCGGGCGGTCCCAGCCCTTCTGAGACGCACGAACATGCTGAGCAATACATACGATCGGGACGTGACGAAGCAGACCGAAACACGGACCTTCACTCGACTCCGCATCACGCTCGAAGGCAGCGATCCTGAGATCTGGCGCACTTTCGACATCGACGCGTCGCTGAGCCTGCGCGACCTGCACGACGCGATCCAGCTCGCGATGGGCTGGCGCATGTCGCACCTGTACGCGTTCACCGACGTGGATCCGACGGAGGCGAGTCGCGGTCTTCCTCGAATCGGCCGCGCCGCGCGCCGGTGGAGCGAACCCGACCCGTTCGACGATGGTCCACCCAGCGAGTCCGATGAGGCGACGACGATCCTCGAGGCCTTCGCGTTCGATGGGCCGCTCTTCTACGAATACGACTTCGGTGACGGCTGGACGCATCGCATCGACCTCATCGAGCGCGGTGCCATGGATCCGCACGAACCTTCCGTCACTCTCGTGCGGGGCGAGAATCGTGGGCCGTTCGAGGATTCGGGCGGGCCGCACGGGTTCTACGAGAAGCTCGACGCACTCGGCGACCCGACGCATCCGGAGCACGATGACACGGCTCGCTGGGTGCGCCTCACGGTCGGCCCGTGGACGCCCCTCGACCCCGCGCACTTCGATGCGGACGTCGTGCAGGCCGAGCTCAATCTGCGCTTCAGTCCCGCATCGACGGGGGCTGCCGTCTCCGACATGTCCGGGCTCGTCCCGGCGCATCCGACGGCAGACTCGCTCGATGAGTCGTCGCCGATCGTCGAACTCGCTTCGAATCTTCCTGTGCCCTATCGCGTCGAGCTCCGCGCGCATCTGGAGCGAGCGGGCGTCTTCGACGAGGCGCCGCCGGACGCTGAGTCGATGGATCGCATGATGGCCCCGTTCCGCTGGCTGATCGAGAGCGTCGGCGGCGATGGCCTCGTCCTCACGAAGGCCGGATGGATGCCGCCGGCCACCGTCCTGGACGGAATGACGCGCCTCGGCTGGCGCGACGAATGGATCGGCGAAGCGAACCGCGAGGACATGACGTGGCCTATGCGTCACTTCCGCGCGGCCGCGCAGCGGATGGGGATCGTGCGTGTCTACAAGGGCCGCCTCATGCTCGGCGCCGAGGCAAAGAAGGCACTCACTCAGCCGGAGCTCACATGGCGGCTGGTCACGTCACGCCTTCTGCGGGGGCTCGATGACGCGGAGCGCGATGCCTCGACTCTGTGGCTGCTGACGATCGCCGACGGCACGCACTCTGTGCCGGGGGCAGCGCTCGCCGCGATCGGCTTCGGCCTCGAGGCGATCGGCTGGAGACCGCGCGACGCGGACGAGTTCACGGCTCGCACGATCGACGCGCTCACCGCCCGCGTGAACCATGTCCTCGAGGACGTCGGTGCATACACCGGGCAGAGGCGCCGGTCGGGTCTGACCGACGACGGACGCGCGTTCGCGCGTGCGGCGCTGCGCTGAGCTTCCGGGTCGGGTTGCGCTGAGTTCCCGGTGCTGCACTTCGGCGCGTTGCACCGAGTTCCCGGCACGTCGCACTCAGTTTCCCGTGCTGAGTTATCCACAATCCATAGTTTCTTTGTTCGAATGTCGGTGGCGAATGTCACACTGTACATATGAATCTCCTGGCGAACATCGAAGGTCGGCTTACCCGCCTGTCGACGTTCGCTGAGCTGACAGCTCCGGCGGGCGATCTCCCGACCACCGTGCTCGAATTGGGCGACAGCTCCGTCATCGAGATCGCGAAAGATCTCGCGGGCATCGCCAACGACATCGCACGGCTGCAGGCACTCGTCGCCGGGGTCGCCGCGCACCGATCGCAGCGCACCGCCGGTCACAGCGGACTCGCCGCGACGCAGGGCCATGCCACCCCGGCATCCCTCATCCAGGCGATCACCGGTGGTACGAAGGCCGATGCGACCCGCCAGGTGCGGGTGGGGATCTCGCTGCTCGAAGACACCATCGGATCGGGATCGGAGGCGGGTTCGGGGGCGGGTGGTAGCACTGAGACCGACGCCGTCAATGCCGCACCGCCACCGGTCGCGTGGCATGCACCCCTGCGTGAAGCACTCATGGACCGACGTCTGACCTCCGCGCAGCATGACGCGATCCGCCGCGGTCTCGGTCAGCCGCTCGACGAGTCCGCGGATGCGAACGAAGTGTGGAGCGTCGCCGCGTGCCAGTTGATCGACGAGGCCGGCGCGATGACCGTCGAAGACCTCGGCACGAGAGCACGAGCCATGCGCGATGCGCTCGACACCGTCGGCGCCGAAGAGCGCTACGCACGCCGGTACGCCAACCGGGCGTTCCGCACCTGGGTCGACACCGACGGCCAGCACCACGGTCGCATCACGTTCGACGATGAGATGGGCTTGTGGGTGCAAGCCATGAGGGATGCCGCGCTCCGCCCGCGCCGTGGCGGACCGCGATTCCTCACCGAAGAGGAGCGCGCAGCGGCCACACAGCTCTTGGATGACCCGCGCACCAATGATCAGCTTCAGTACGACCTGTTCATGGCGGTTCTCCGCGCAGGATCGCTCGCGGAGGCGAAGGACGTCTTCGGTGCGCGGCAGCCCGGTGTCCGGATGATCGTCGTGAAAGACCCGAGCTCCGGTGTCGATGTCGGCAGACGAGACGCTTTCGGCCGACTGCTGGCCGTGGGATACGCCGAAGACGGCGGCCAGGCCCTCCCGGGATCGATCATCGACCGCAACCTCTGCATGAACGGCTCGACCGCGATCACCGTCGACGCGTGCGGCAATCCTCTCGACGTCGGGCACGAGCAACGACTGTTCACCCCGGCCCAGCGGATCGCCCTCACTGCTCGCGACGGCGGATGCATGTGGCCGGCGTGCGCGATGCCGGCGTCCTACTGCGAATCGCACCACATCGACCATGTCGCCGACGGCGGCAGGACCGACATCGACCGCGGCATCCTGCTCTGTCGGTATCACCATCTCCTCCTCCACAACCGCGGATGGCGAATCCGTCGTGTCGAGAAGGGACGATTCGTGCTGCATCCGCCGCCTGATGTGGGCGAGGAGCCGATCATCCTCGCGTCGAAGGCCTCGTGGAAGTGGGCGTGGGATCCGCCCCCACCTCCGACACGCTCGGGCTGGCGCGCCGCTTGAGCGGTGCCGGTCTCCTTGGCCTGCGGCCCGCGGTTTGCCGTTCGCGGCCGGTAATTCACGATTCGCAGTTCGCGGCTCGCGGCTCACAGCCCGTAGCTCACAGCCCGTAGCTCACAGCCCGTAGCTCGCGATTCGCAGTTCGCGGATCACGACTCGCGACTCACAGCCCGTAGCTCACAGCCGGCGATTCGCGGCTCGTAGCTCGCGGCGCACGACTCACAGCCCGCAAGCCCACAGCCCGCAGCCCGCCACTCCCTGGCTCGTGATCCGCGATCCGTGACCCGTGACCCGTGACCCGCCGGCCACGACCCGCGCCCGAGCCATCCGCCGCAGACCACCGACGTGACATGCCGCACGGGTACCGGCATACCGCACCAGCTATTCGACGGTCCACCACGCCTATTCGACGGTCCACCACGCGACGTCGACGAGACACAGCGCGTCGCCCGTCTCCCGGTAGAAGACGTCCCCCGGGTACTCCACGCCCGAGGCAACCCGATCGACAGGCAACGACAGGTTGATGCTCCACGCCGGCTCCAGCGAGGCCTGATCCGGCCAGTAGTCTGCGACGAACCGCTCGGGTTCCTCCGCCGACAGCCCCACCCAATCGTCGGGATCGCGCAGCTCCGGATCATGTCCCGCGCACACGAACGAGGCGCCGTCACCGGCTGCGGCCGCATCGATCAGCTCCTCCGTCGTCTCGATCACACCGGCGCCTTCGACACCCCAGATCAGCGTGTCGACCGAACATCCCGCGAGCGCCACGACGAGCGATCCCACCGCGCCGACGGCGAGAGCCCGGTGCATTCGTCTCATGACGCCGACACTATGGCATCGGCTCACGGGTCGACGACCTGCGCCACGACGCTCCCGACCATCGCTGCCATCCCGCAGCCACGTCGGTGACGAAGGCCACGTCGTCACCCGGTCGGTGGGAGGATCGAGGCATGAGCCGAACGTCGTACAGCGCGATCTCGAGCTATTCGCGGGTCGAGATCCTGCACCTCCTGCAGGAGCAGCCCGGACGCACGATCCAGGACCTCTGCGACCGCACGGGACTGCACGCCAACACGGTGCGCGAGCACATCCAGCGGCTCATCGACGCAGGCCACGTCGTGCAGGAGCGCGAGCACCGAACGACACGCGGCCGTCCGCGCATGCTGTACAGCGCCGCGACCGGCGAGCCCGACGCCTCGAGCCCCGTCGCGCGCAAGAAGGTGCAGGATGCCGCCAGACGCGGCGACCTCATGCGACGCGTGATCCCCGAATCAGCCGGACCGCTCGAGGGCGAAGCACTCCATCAGCTCGACGCGATCGTCGATGACCTCGTCGACGCCGGCTTCGACCCCGTCGTCGATCAGGAAGCCCTGACGATCGACCTCACTCCGTGTCCGCACGCAACGGCCCAAGGCGAACATCTCGAGACACTCTGCCGTGTGCACGTCGGACTCATGCGCAGCGTCCTCTCCGAAGCGGGAGGCCCGCTCCGCGTCGAGGCCGTCGAGGACGGCTGCGACCCGGCCACGTGCGTCGTGCTGCTGAGCCGCTGACCACACTCGCGACGCCTACACGGCGACGGGGCGACCGCCTGCTGCCGGCTGGGTGCCCTTCTCGATCCGCACGATGATCTGCTTCGACGTCGGCGTGTTGCAGATGTCCGCGACCGCACCACGCGGCACGAGGACGTTCGCCTCGGGGAAGTACGCCGCGACGCACCCCTTGACCGTCGGATATGACACGGCGCGATAGCCGCGCAGAACTCGATCGGACTCCCCCGGCCATTCGCTGAAGATGTCGACGGTGTCTCCGTCGACGAGTCCACGCGCCGCGAGGTCGTCGGGATGGACGAAGAGGACGAAGCGCCCCTTGTGGATGCCGCGATACCGATCGTTCAGGGAGTAGATCGTGGTGTTGTGTTGGTCGTGCGCACGCATCGACTGCATCATCAAGCGCCCCTCGGGAACCGTGACGTGCTCGACCTCCTGGATCGTGAACTCGGCCTTGCCGGACGGGGTCGGGAAGGTGCGCGAGTCCCGCGGCGGATGCGGCAGCACGAATGTCAGGTCCTTGCGGATCCGCTCGTCGAAGTCGTCGAAGCCCGGCACGACGCGCGAGATCGACCCGCGGATCCGGGCATAGTCTCGCTGGAAATCACCCCAGGGGATGCCGGGACGCGACTCGGCGAACAGCCGCTTGCCGAGCTCGCACAGGATCCACACGTCCGACCGCACATCATCGGACACGGGAGCGAGCTCACCATGACTCATGTTGATGCGGCACACGGTGTCTTCACTTGTGACGAACTGCAGGCCGTTCTCGGTCACGTCGCGCTCGGCACGCACGAGTGCCGGCAGCAGCAGCGACTCCTCGCCCGTCACGACGTGCGATCGGTTGAGCTTCGTCGCGATCTGCACCGTCAAGCCGACCTTGCGCACGCCCTCTTCGGCGCGACCCGAGTCGCTCATCGCCGCGACGAGATTGCCGGCGAGTGAGACGAAGACCCCGACCGTGCCGGCATCCATCGCGTTCATGGCATCGACGGAGTCGAGGCCGTCGGCCGTCGGCACCGTGAAGCCGAACTCCTTCTCGAGCTGCGACGCGAAGGCGGGACTGATCTTCTCCCAGATCCCCATCGTGCGATCGCCCTGCACATTGCTGTGCCCACGAATCGGAGACGCCCCCGCACCACGCTTGCCGATGTTGCCGCGCAGCAGCAGGAGGTTCATGATCTCGGCGATCGTCGCGACGGCCTTCTTGTGCTGCGTGATTCCGAGCGCCCACGTGATGATCGTGCCGTTGCTGGCGATGTAGCGCTCCGCGAGCTCGTCGAGCTCGGCGCTCGTGAGCCCCGTCGCCGTGAGCACCTCCGCCTCATCGATCTGCATGATGTGCTCGCGGTACGCCTCGAACCCGTGGCAGTGCGTCTGGATGAAGTCGTGGTCGAGCACGGTTCCGGGCGCCTTGGCCTCGGCCTCGAACACTCGCTTGGCGACGGCCTGCAGCATGTGCTGGTCGCCGCCGATCTTGATCTGCACGAACTGGTCGGCCATCTTCGTGCCCGAGCCCAGCTCGCCCGAGACCTTCTGCGGGTTCTTGTACCGCTGGAGCGACGCCTCCGGCAGCGTGTTGACCGCCACGATCTTGCCGCCGCGGGTCTTCGTGTCCTCGAGCGCGTTGAGCATGCGCGGGTGATTCGTGCCGGGGTTCTGCCCCATGACGATGACGAGATCCGCCCACGCGAAATCGTCGTAGTGCACCGTCGACTTGCCGATCCCGATCGCGGGAGTCATGCCCGACCCCGTCGCCTCGTGGCACATGTTGGAGCAGTCCGGCAGGTTGTTCGTGCCGAGGGCACGCGCGAACAGCTGGAACAGGAACGCCGGCTCGTTCATGATCCGGCCCGACGTGTAGAAGACCGCCTCGTCGGGGCTGTCGAGCCCGCGCAGCCGGTCGGCGAGCAGGTCGAGCGCAGCCTCCCACGAGATCGGCTCGTAGTGATCGGAGCCCTTCGCCTTGTACATCGGCTTCGTGATCCGACCCTGCAGTCCCAGCCAGTACTCGCTCTTGTCGAGCATGCTCGTGAGGCTGTTCTCCCGCCAGAACGAGTCCTCGATGACGACGGGCGTGGCATCCCAGACGATGTTCTTGATGCCGTTCTCGCAGAACTCGATCGCCTTCGAGTGATCGGGGTTGGCCCACGCGCACGACGGACAGTCGAAGCCCTTCTTGTGATTGATCGTGAGCGAGAGCTTCGCGGTGCGCAGCGTTCCGAGATGCTCTTCGAGCGGCAGCATCGCCTTCTCGACGGCCTCGATGCCCACGGCGTAGCCCATGGGTTTCTTCACCTCGAGGTCGGCGTCGGTGAAGTCCTCCGCGAGCGGGTGATCGAAGGGGTTGATCATGCGCGTGCTCCTTCCGCCCTTCCGGCGGGAAGAGCGTTCGTCAGACGTTCGGGGTGGGCATAGACGTTCATGGTGTCGCCCCGGACGAATCCGAGGAGAGTGAGCCCGGATGCCGCGGCCAGTTCGACGGCGAGAGACGACGGCGCCGACACGGCGGACAAGACAGGGATGCCGGCCATGACGGCCTTCTGCACGAGCTCGAAGCTCGCCCGCCCCGACACCTGCAGGACCGTGCCGCGCAACGGCAGCCGGTCGTTCAGGAGCGCCCACCCGACGACCTTGTCGACGGCGTTGTGCCGCCCGACGTCTTCGCGGAGCACGAGCATCTCGCCGGATGCCGCGTCGAAGAGCGCCGCGGCGTGCAGGCCACCGGTCTTCTCGAAGACCGCCTGCTGTTCGCGGAGTCGATCGGGGAACGTCGCGATCATGGCGGGTGCGACATCGGCGTGATCGCTTGTGAGGTCGTACGAGGACACCGTCTCGACGGCGTCGATCGACGCTTTGCCGCAGATGCCGCACGAACTGGTCGTGTAGAAGGCGCGCGCGATGTCCGGCGACGGCGGCGCGACCCCTGGAGCGAGGGTGACATCGAGCACGTTGTAGGTGTTCTCCGCCGTCACGCCGCCCGTGCCGGGACCGCCGCAGTGGATGGCGGAGTGGAACTCCTCCCCGCGGGAGAGGACGCCTTCGGACACGAGGAACCCGGCCGCGAGCTCGATGTCGCTCCCGGGCGTGCGCATCGTGACGGCCAGCGGCGTGCCCGCGACGCGGATCTCGAGCGGCTCTTCGACCGCGAGCGTGTCAGGACGCCGACGCACGATCGGCTCCTGGTCCGCGGAGACCGTGATCCGCGTGACCGGTCGCAGCGCCGTGATCCGACCCATGGCGCCCATGCTAGCCCGGGCGATCTCGCCGGCGTCAGATCTCAGCGCCGGATCCGTGCCATCCTCAGCCGCCGATCGCGTTCATGCCGCGCGCCGGCTGCAGGAAGGACGGATCGTTGATCGCGTGGCCGGGGAGCTTGCCGTGCACGCAGGCGCGCAGCATCCGGTCGATCCCGTCGTCGATCGACCGTTCGGCAAGCTCAGCGACCGGTGTCCGCGGAGGAACCGATCCCTGAGCCTGCCGAAGGGTCGGAACCAGGTCGTACTCGGTCGTCGAGAACAGGCAGTTGCGCAACTGGCCGTCGGCCGTGAGCCTCAGCCGGTCGCAGTCCCCGCAGAACGGCGCCGTGACCGACGCGATGACGCCGACCGAGTGCGCGGAGCCGTCGAGCATCCACCGCTCGGCCGGAGCGCCGCCGCGACCGGGCAACGGTGTGAGCGTCCAGCGCTCGGCGAGCCGGTCGAGGATCTCCTCCCGCGTCACCATGCGCGCACGATCCCACGTGTGTCCCGCGTCGAGCGGCATCTGCTCGATGAAGCGCATCTGCGCGTCGTGTGCGATCGCGAACTCGACGAGATCGACGAGTTCGTCGTCGTTGACGTCGCGCATCGCGACGGCGTTGATCTTGAGCGGCCGCAGACCCGACCTCTGCACCGCAGCGATACCGGCGAGCACGTCGTCGAGCCGGTCCCGCCGCGTGAGGGCATGGAACCGGTCGCGGCGCAGCGTGTCGAGCGAGATGTTGAGCCGTGCAAGGCCCGCCGCCTGCAGCGCCGGAAGGAAATCGGGCAGCCGGATCCCGTTCGTCGTCATCGCGATGTGGGCGGGATCTCCCCCGGGCGTGCGCAGCTCCGCGAGTCGCCGCACGATCTCGACGACGTCGGTCCGCAGCAGCGGCTCGCCGCCCGTGAGGCGGAAGGTCGAGATCCCCGCGGCGGCCGCGACCCGCGCCACCTGGACGATCTCGTCGGTGCTGAGGATGCTGGACCGCGCGAGCCACTCGTTCCCCTGCTCGGGCATGCAGTACGTGCAGCGCAGCGAGCAGCGGTCGGTGAGGGAGATGCGCAGATCCCGGTGCACGCGCCCGTGCGTGTCGATGAGCGGTGCGCCGGGGCGGACCTCATCGACGGATGCCGCGGCCTGCGGCATCCGGATCCCGATCGTCACGGGCACGGCCGTCATGAGCGCACCCTCGCCCGCCCTCGCCTCATACGCCGAGGGTAGCCCGGTTGTGCGGGCCGGCGGCAGCGAGCGACGCTTCCGTGCCTTTTTCACGGCCTGCGTCTCGCCCGCCTGGGAGATTCCTGTGTACCGTGGCGGACACGCGGGCTTCCCGCCTGTGACTATGTGGTCAGACCACATGTTAGCTTTGGTCAGACCACATGAACCGTGTGAGCGATCGGAGAACGCGACCGTGGATCTGCTGGACCCTCTGCTGCTGGCGCGATGGCAGTTCGGCCTGACGACGCTGTACCACTTCATCTTCGTTCCGCTGACGCTCGGCATGGCCGTCACGGTGGCGATCTTCCAGACCGCGTGGGTGCGCACAGGGAACCTGAAGTGGCTTCACCTGACGCGGTTCTTCGGGAAGATCTTCCTGATCAACTTCGCGATGGGCGTCGTGACGGGCATCGTGCAGGAGTTCCAGTTCGGTATGAACTGGTCTTCCTACTCGCGCTTCGTCGGTGACGTCTTCGGCGCCCCGCTCGCCTTCGAAGGCCTCATGGCGTTCTTCTTCGAAGCGACCTTCATCGGCCTGTGGATCTTCGGCTGGGACAAGCTGCCCCGCAAGGTCCATCTCGCGACGATCTGGATCGCCGCGGCGGGCGCCTGGATCTCGGCGTACTTCATCCTCGCGGCGAACGCCTTCATGCAGAACCCCGTCGGCTACCAGATGGCCGAAGACGGCGGTCGCGCCGAGATGGTGGACTTCTTCGCGGTCCTGTTCAATCCGGTCGCGCTCGCGGCGTTCCCGCACACGATCGCCTCGGCGTGCATGTTCAGCGCCGGCGTCATCATCGCGATCGCCGCGTGGCACCTCATGCGCCACCAGCACCAGGAGCTCATGCGACCCGCGCTGAAGTACGGCGGGTGGATGATGATCGTCTCCTTCGCCGCGACAGCGCTCTCGGGCGACCAGCTGGGGCTCGTCATGGTCGACACGCAGCCCATGAAGATGGCTGCGGCCGAAGCACTGTTCAACACGGCGTGCGGCGCGGATGCGTCCTTCTCGATCTTCACGCTCGGCACGCCAGACGGACAGACCGAGCTGTTCTCGATCCGTGTCCCGTACCTTCTCGCGTTCCTGTCGACCCACACCCTGACCGGATGCGTCGAGGGGATCAACGACCTCAACGCGGCGTACACGACCGAGCTCTTCCCGCAGTTCGCCGATCAGGTCGGCGGCAGCTTCGCCCCCATCCTGTGGGTCACGTACTGGTCGTTCCGCTGGATGATGGGCTTCGGCTTCCTCGCGACCGCCGTCGCGGTCGTGGGTCTGTGGGTGACCCGGAAGAAGGCCAAGAAGCCGCCGGCGATGTGGATGTGGCGCGTCGCCGTGTGGTCGGCGCCGCTGGCCCTGTTCGGCATCCTCGTCGGCTGGATCTTCACCGAGATGGGCCGCCAGCCCTGGATCGTGTTCAGCCTCATGCTGACGGAGGACGGCGTCTCGCCGAATGTGCCGGGCTGGAACGTCCTGATCTCGCTCGTGTCGTTCACGCTCATCTATCTCATCCTCGCGATCGTCGAGTTCGGACTGATTGTGAAGACGGTCAAGAAGGGCCCCGAGCCCGTTCCCGAACCGGGCTCGGAGGCCGCCGGGCCGACAGCAGTCGAAGACACGCCCACCACGGTGTACTAGGAGCTGACATGGATCTCGCCTACCTCTGGTTCTTCATCGTCGGATTCCTCTTCGTCGGCTACTTCGTGCTCGACGGGTTCGACTTCGGCGTCGGCATGTCCCTGCCGTTCCTCGGCAAGAACGACGTCTCCCGCCGGCAGGTCATCAACACGATCGGTCCCGTGTGGGACCTCAACGAGACGTGGGTCATCGTCGCGGGGGCCTGCCTGTTCGCGGCGTTCCCGGAGTGGTACGCGACGTTGTTCAGCGGCTTCTACCTGGCGCTGCTGGTCATCCTGCTCGCCCTCATCGTGCGCGGCGTCTCGTTCGAGTACCGGCACCAGCGCGACAGCCTGCGGTGGAAGCGCAACTTCGACCGCATGATCGTCATCGGCTCGGCACTGCCCGCGTTCCTGTGGGGCGTCGCCGTCGCCAACATCGTGCAGGGCGTCCCCCTCGACGCCGACCACGAGTTCATGGGAAGCCTGCTGACCCTGCTGAACCCGTACGGCCTGCTCGGCGGCTTGACCACGCTCCTGCTGTTCTTCACGCACGGCGTGTACTTCGTCGCGCTCAAGACCGACGGGCAGGTGTCGGCCGACGCCCGAAAGCTCGCCGTGCGCTCGGGCCTGGTGACGATCGTCGTCGCGGCGGGCTTCCTGCTGTGGACGATCGCCATGGCCTTCGACCAGGACCGTGACCTCGCCTGGCTCACGGTGCTGTGTTCGGCCGTCGCGGCGGTGCTGCTGATCTCGTCATGGGTGTCGAACCTCCGCGGTCGCGAGGGATGGGCGTTCGGCTTCGGAGCGTTCACGATCGTCAGCGCCGTGCTGGCCCTGTGGTTCGCGCTGTTCCCGTACGTCATGCCGTCGACGGTCGACCTCGCCACCAACAGCCTCACGATCGAGAACGCCTCGAGCACCGACTACACCCTGACGATCATGTCGTGGGCCGCGCTCGTCTTCCTGCCGCTCGTGCTGCTCTACCAGGGCTGGACGTACTGGGTGTTCCGCAAGCGCGTGCGCCGCTCGACGATCGAGAAGGCCGCCGCCGAGGTGCACTGAGCCCCGGCCCCGACCGGACCCGCTGCGGCGGCGGTCGACCACACGCGGACTGGATTAGGGTCGAGAAGGCATGAACGAGACGGACACGGCTCCTCCGCCCGGCCGGGCTCGCCCGATCGATCCTCGCCTTCTGCGGTACGCCTCGGCATCGCGCGCGTTCTTCGTCGCGATCGGCGCGATCGCCCTCGCCCAGACCGCCGTCATCGTCGCCTTCGCGTGGCTGCTGACGCGGGCCGTCGTCGGAGCGGTCGAGGGGATGCCGCCGGCCGAGCTCACGACGACGCTCGCGGGCCTCGCCGGCGCGGCCGCGGCGCGCGCACTGCTCGTGTGGGCCCGCGACGCCGTCGCGGCGCGGGCCGCCGCGCGGGTGCAGACGCAGCTGCGGACGGCACTGGTCGCGGCGGTCGGCGCGCTCGGACCCGAGTGGCTCGCGACGCGCAACTCCGCCGCGCTCGCGGTGACGGCCGGCCGCGGACTCGATGCCCTCGAGGCGTATTTCGGCCGCTACCTGCCTCAGCTCGTGCAGACCGTCGTCGCGACGCCGCTCATCGTCGCCGTCATGTGGTGGCAGGACTGGATCTCGGGCCTGACGGTCGTGCTCACGATCCCCCTCATCCCGATCTTCATGGTGCTCATCGGCCTCGCGACGCGTGCTGTCCAGCAGCGCCAATGGGCGACGCTGCAGCAGCTCGCGGCACGCTTCTCGGACACCGTGCAGGGATTGTCGACGCTCAAGATCTTCGGGCGCCAGCACCGGGCCGCGGCATCCATCGAACGCGTCACCGACGACTATCGCCGCGAGACGATGCGCGTGCTGCGGATCTCGTTCCTGTCGGGGTTCGCGCTGGAGTTCCTCGCGAGCATCTCGGTCGCGATCATCGCCGTGTCCATCGGGTTCCGCCTCATCGACGGCTCGCTCACGCTCGCGATCGGTCTGTTCGTGCTGCTGCTCGCACCCGACGCGTACCTGCCGCTGCGCCAGGTCGGAGTGCAGTTCCACGCTGCGGCCGAGGGCGTCGCGGCGACCGACGACGTCTTCGGTGTCCTGGATGCCGCGCACTCGCTCCGGGACGACGCGCCCGCGCGTCCGGCGACGGGGTCCGCAGCGCCGGCCCCCGCGGCCGCCGGGCCCGCCGGAGGGGCGCTGCTCACCCTGAGCGGTCTGCGCGTCCGGCGCGGCGACCGCATGCTGCCGCCGGTCGACCTGTCGGCCGCCCCCGGAACGGTCACGCTGATCGAGGGTCCGAGCGGTGCGGGCAAGTCGAGTCTGTTCGCCGCCCTGCGAGGAGCGGCCTCGTTCGACGGCGACGCCGCGTTCCGCGGCGTCGATGTGCGATCGCTCGCGCCGTCGCAGTGGCTGGCCTGGGCGGGGCAGAGTCCGGGCCTGGTGTCGGGCACGGTCGCCGACAACGTCACGCTCGGCGACGATGCACCCCTGACCGATCTCGTGTCGCGGTCGCTCGCGCTCGCCTGCGCCGACGACATCGATCCCGCCCTCGAGCTCGGCGTGCAGGGCGTGGGACTCTCCGGCGGCCAGACGCAGCGCGTCGCCGTCGCGCGGGCGCTGTACCGCCACCTGCGCGGCCGGGCCGACGTGATCGCCCTCGATGAGCCGAGTGCGGCGCTGGATGCTGCGACCGAGGCGCGCCTGTGGAACGGCATCCGCCGCGTGGCCGACGGCGGTGCCGCCGTGCTGCTCGTGTCGCACCGCGAGAGCGCGCGCACGATCGCCGACGCCGTCGTGCGGATGCACGCGAGCGAGGTGATCGCGTGAGACGCGCGTCGACGGACCCCGGCACGGCGGCGGTGCTGCGCGGCGCGCTGCCTCCCGCGCGACGGCTGTGGCCCGCGCTCGCGGCCGGTTTCGCCTCGGAAGCCTCGGCAGTGGCGCTCCTCGCGACGAGCGCGTGGCTCATCGTGCGGGCGAGCGAGATGCCGCCCGTCCTGTACCTGTCGGTCGCCGTCGTCGGCGTGCGCTTCTTCGCGCTCACCCGCGCCGTCTTCCGCTACCTCGAGCGCCTCACGGGCCACGACGCCGCACTGCGCCAGCTGGCATCGACGCGCGGCGCCCTCGTTCGTCGACTCGTGCCGCTGGCTCCCGATGGCCTCACCCGCGCGAAGCGCGGCAGCATCCTCGGCGCCCTCGTCGACGACGTCGACGAGCTGCAGAACCTTCCGCTGCGGGTCGTGCAGCCGCTCGTCTCGTCGGCGCTCGTCGCGATCGGCGCGGTCGTGCTCGTCGCGTTCGTGTGGTGGCCGGCCGCCCTGACCCTGCTCGCGTGCCTGATCGCTGCGGGACTCGTCGCGACGCTGTGGGGATGGGCGTCCGGAGCGAGGGCCGATCGCGCGATCGCCCCGCTGCGGGCGCAGCTCGCCGATGCCGTGCTCGACCACATCGGCAGCCTCGACGTGCTCGCCGCCTACGGTGCGGAGCCGGCCAGCCGCGCCCGCATCGCGAAGGCCGACGCGGCCGTGCGCAGAGCCGTCGTGCGCCGCGCCGGGGCACAGGCGGCGACAGCCGGGCTCGTCTCTCTTCTCGCCGGCGCCGCCTCGATCGCGGCCGTGATCGTCACGGCCCCGGCCATCGGCGACCTCGACGGCCCCTGGCTCGCGGTCGCCGTGCTCGTGCCGATGGCGACCTTCGAGGTGTTCACCTCGGTGCCCCTCGCGGCATCGGCGTGGCGTCAGGTGCGCGCTTCGGCGGAGCGCGTCGCCACGGCGGTGCCCGTCCAGGCTCCCGAGGGCATCGTGCGCGAGCATGTCGCCCCCACCGGCAGCGCGCCGCCGCTCGGCTCGGGTGTGCGTCTCAGCGGCGCGACGGTGCGCTGGCCCGGTGCCGCCGAGCCCGCGCTGCACGACGTCGATCTGGCGGTGCGACCCGGTGAGCGGGTGCTGGTGGTGGGCTCGAGCGGGTCGGGCAAGTCGACGCTCGCGCACGCGCTCGTCCGCTTCCTCGAGACCGACGGCGGCTACGACATCGGCGGACGCTCGGTGCACGACCTGGCCGGCGACGACGTGCGGCAGACGATCGGCCTGTGCGAGCAGCATCCGATGCTCTTCGACGAGGACATCCGCCAGAACCTGCTGTTCGCGCGCGAGGGCGCCTCCGACGCAGAGCTCCAGAACGCGCTCGAGCGTGTCGGGCTGGGTGCGTGGCTGCGCGAGCGCGGGGGCCTCGATGCGCGGGTCGGTGAGCGCGGCGGCCTGGTCTCGGGCGGGCAGGCGCAGCGCATCGCCCTCGCGCGGGCGCTGCTGCGCGGTTTTCCCGTGCTCGTGCTCGACGAGCCGACCGCGGGAGTGGACCCCGCGGCATCCGATGCCCTGCTGACGGATCTGCTGAAGGCCATCGGCGATGACCGTGCGGTCGTGCTCATCTCGCACGTGACGGTCCCCGCCGGCCTGGTCGACCGGGTGGTGCGCATCGAGCGCGGGCGAATCGTCGCCTGACGCACAAGAAGTGCGGTTCTTTCACACGAAGCCAGAAGGCGGAGGGTTTATCGCCGCGATCGCGGCGGGCCGGTGGAAAGATGAGCGACAGTGGAGGGAACTTCGCCCTAGAGGAGATCCCCATGCACACCACTGACACGCACGATTCGGACGCCTCCGACTTTCTCGCTGTGCCGGTCTGGTACGACCGTCACCCTTCGCAGGCCGAAGGCGAAGACTACTGACGCGCCCCTAGGACAGGCGCACATCCTCGGCAGCGACCCGCAGAACGACGTCGCGGCCTGACGCCAGGCCCAGATCGATCGCGCGATCGGTGGACACATCGATCGCGACATCCGGACCGACCACCCGCACGCGCACGCCACCGGGCGTCTGCTCGAGCCGCGCCACCCGCGCGAGCCACTCCCCCGTCTTCGCCGGCGACCCGTCGGTGCGCGCGATCTGCACGCGCGACGGTGCGAAGACGGCCGCCGCCGGTCCGTCGGCGATTCCGGATGCCGCGAACTCGAGGCCTCCCGCGACGAACCGCCCGTCGCGCACCCGGCCGGAGACGCGGTTGACCCCGGCGACCGCGGCGGCGAACCGGGTCGCCGGCACGGCGAAGACGTCCCGCACGGCACCGGCCTGCGTCACCGCACCGGCCTCGAGGATGACGAGGCGTGTCGCGAGGGCGACGGCGTCGACCGCGTCGTGCGTCGCGATGATCGCCGTCGTGCCGGTCGCGGCGAGCTGATCGTGCAGCACCGTGCGGATGTCGCCCGCCGTCTCGGGGTCGAGCGAGGTGAGCGGCTCGTCGAGCAGGAGCGCCGCGGGAGCCGTGGCGAGCGCCCGGGCCAGGGCGACCCGTTGCTGCTGGCCGCCCGACAGCTGCGCGGGCCGACGGGCGCCCATGCCCTCGAGACCGACGCGCGCCAGCCATTCGTCGGCCTCGACGCCCGCCGCGGCGGCGGAGACGCCCCTCACCCGACGACCGAACGCGATGTTGGCGCGGGCGCTCAGGTGCGGGAAGAGCCGTGGGTCCTGCCCCAGCAGCACGACGCGCCGCTGCGCGGGTGTCACGTGCGTCCGTGGCCGAGGCGCGGCATCCAGCACCCGATCGTCGAGCGTGATCCGTCCCTCATCGAGCCCCACGAGCCCCGCGAGAGCACCGAGCAGGGTCGATTTGCCCGCCCCGCTCGGTCCCATGAGGGCGATGACCTCACCCGCCGCCGCGCGCACGTGCGCCTCCAGACGGAACCCCGCCCGCTCGACCACGACGCGCGCGTCGAGCGCCTCACCCGTCATCCGGGGGCCTCCGCACGCCACGCGCGGACGAGGAACAGCACCGCGACCGCCGTCACGAGCAGCAGCAGCGACAGCGCGACCGCCGTGCCCTGCGAGACGCCCGCGCCGTTGAACGCCGTGTAGATCGCGAGCGGCATCGTCTGCGTGACCCCCGGCGCGTTCCCGGCGAACAGCGCCGTCGCGCCGAACTCTCCGATCGCGCGCGCGAAGCACAGCACGATTCCGGCGACCAGCCCGGGCGCCGCCAGCGGCAGCGTCACGCGAGCGAGGATCGTCCACCGGTTCGCACCGAGCGCGGCGGCCGTCTGCTCGTACCCGACACCCGTCGTGCGCAGCGACCCCTCGAGCGCGAGCACGAGGAACGGCAGCGCGACGAAGGTCTGCGCCAGCACGACGGCGCCGGTCGTGAAGGGCACGCGCACGCCCCACTCGCCGAGCAGCCCGCCGAGCCAGCTCGTGCGACCGAAGAGGAACAGCAGCGCGACGCCGCCGACCATCGGCGGCAGGACGAGCGGCACCGTGACGACGGCGCGCAGCAGCGCCGCCGTGCGCCGGCCCGCCCGCGCGATGACGAGCGCGAGCGGAACCCCCAGCACGACGCACACGACCGTCGCGATGAGGCCCGTGAGCACCGACAGCCCGAGCGCCGACAGCGCTTCGATCGAGGTGATGTCGCTCCACAGCGTCGACCACTCGACGCGCAGCACGAGGGCGCTGAGGGGCAGGACGAGCAGCCCGGCCCCGATGACCGCGGGGACGGCGAGCACACGCGGAACGAACCCTCGCGCGTCGCGACGATGGGTCACGGCGATCCGAAGCCGAGCGCCGAGAGGACGGCGCGGCCGTCATGGCTCAGCACGAACGCGACGAACGCGGCCGCGGCGGCGGGGTTCGCGGCATCCGTCATCACGGCGATCGGATAGCGGTTGACGACGTCGTGCGCGCCCTCTGCGTCGACGACCTCGACGCCGGCGACATCGCGCACATCGCTCGCGTAGACGAGTCCCGCGTCGGCCTCGCCGATCCTGACCTTGGCGAGCACAGCGGTGACGTTCTGCTCGAGGCTCCCCGCGGACACCGTGACACCGGCGTTGCCGAGCAGCGTGCCGGATGCCGCACCGCACGGCACTTCGGCAGCGCACAGCACAACGGTGAGATCCGGGTCGGCCAAGCTCTGCAGCCCCGTGACGCCGCCGGGGTTGCCCACCGGGACCGCGATGACGAGGGTGTTCGTCGCGAAGAGGGCGGGCGCCGCGGCGAGATCGCCGATCCTGTCCATCGTGACCTCGTCGGCCGAGGCGAAGACGTCGGCCGGCGCTCCCTCGATGATCTGCCTCGCGAGAGTGCTGGATCCGTCGTAGACGACCGGGCGCACATCCACGGACGGATGCCGCTCCTCGAAGAGCGCCGCGAGCTCGTCGAACGCCGTGCCGAGCGACGCCGCCGCGTAGATCGAGAGCTCACCGGTCAGCTCGGGGCCGACGCCCTCGACCGGCGCCGAGGGGGCACGGGGGTCCTCGTCGGCGGGGCGGGCGCCCCCGCTCGCCGCGCAGCCGGTGAGCGCCACGAGTGCCGCGACGGCGAGGACGACGGCGAAGCGGGAGCGCGCCACGTCAGACCTTCGGGGTTTCGACGATGACGTTCGTGGCCTTGACGACGGCGACCGCGAGGGAGCCGGGCTGCAACGCGAGGTCGCGCACCGCCTCGGCCGAGAGCAGCGAGACGACCCGATGCGGCCCCGCCTGGATGTCGACTTGCGCCATGACGCCGTCGACCTGCACGCGCGTGACGAGCCCGACGAAGCGATTGCGCGCACTGGAGAGCACATCAGTGGGGTCGGATGCCGCATGGGCGAGCTCGACCGCGAGCGCCGCGAGCTTGTCACCCGGCACGCGGGTGGGGGTGTCCCCCGTGGTGGGAAGAGTGCCCGCGTCGATCCACCGGCGAACCGTGTCGTCACTCACCCCCACCAGACGAGCGGCTTCAGAGACACGATAGCTGTCCACGCGGTGAGACTATCACCGCATCTGCGGATGAATACCCCTGAATCATCCGCACTTGCGTGATCAGAGGCCTTCCGTGGCCTCGCCCGTCGCGACCGACTCCGGGATCTCACCCGGCCGGAACCGCGGCAGCCTGCTGGCGGGCAGGATCGCCACGGCGCTGACGCCCGCGAGCACGAGCAGACCGAGCTTGAGCGCGCGCAGGCGCGCCTCCTCGTTCACGACGATCGCGGCGTCGACCTGGGCGGGCGTCGCATCTGTGGTCTCGAGCACGTCGCGCAGCCGATCGTTGCTCACGAAGTTGGTGCGATCGAGATCGACCTGCTCGACGAGCTGCGGCGGCAGCTCGGGATGCTCCGCGAGCGCCGAGACGACGTTGACGCTCAGGATGCCGACCAGCAGGGCGCCCGCGACGGCCGTGCCGACAGCGGACGCGAGATTCTGCGTCGTGCCGCGCACCGACCCGACATCGCCCGCGAGCTCCTTCGGCGACGCCGTCACCAGGACGTTGAAGACGAGGGTCACGAGGGCGCCCTGACCGACGCCGAAGACGAACAGCCCGAGGATCGTGGGCAGCGTCTCCCAGTTGTTGGTGACGACCACGGCGAGCCACACGAGCGCGATCGTGGTGAGGCCGAATGAGAACATGCCGATCGTCCGCGGCGGGAACCGGCGATAGAACCGCACGACGAGCATCGCCGTGACGAACACCGTGAGGTTGAACGGCAGCATCGCGAGCGACGTGTCGAAGGGCGTGCGACCCTGCACGATCTGGATATACAGCGGGATCGCGAAGTTCAGCGCCGCCTCGAGTCCGACCACGACGAACATCGCAGCCACGGCCGCGCGCTCACGCGACGAGGCGAACACCGACAGGCTCACGAGCGGGACCTTTCCGGCCTTCGTCCGGCGGCGCGTCCACACGAAGAACAGCTGCACGAGCACGATGCCGACGACGACCAGCACGGGTGCCGGTGACAGACCGACGACGTCGAACGGGGCGTCCGCCTCGGCCGTCACGAGGCCCCAGGCGTTGAGGTTGTTGACCCCGAGCGTGAGGGCGACGATGCCCAGGCCGATCAGCAGCGCCCCGACGACGTCGATCGTGATGTCCCGGTTGCCCCGTGCGCTGCGCAGGCGGAAGCTGAGCGCGAACACCGCCACGGCGAGCACGAGCACGACGACGAACACCTGCCGCCAGCCCACGAACGTCGCGAGCGCTCCTCCGATGAGGAACGCGCTGACGCCGGCGAGCGCGCGTGCCGACCCGAGGGACCCGATCGCGGTCTCCTGCTGCCCGCCGCGGTAGTTCTCGGCGATGAGCGCGACGAGCGAGGGGACGATGATCGCCGCCGATGCGCCCGCGAGCGCCTGCGCGAGGATGACCCACTCGACGGAGGGCGCGAACACCATGAGCGTCGCCGAAATCGCGAAAAGCGCGACGACGACGCGGAACATGACGACCCAGCCCACGCGCTGCCCGATCTTCGCCCCGACCATGACGAGCGCCGCGACGACGAGTCCGTACGTGACGATGGCGGTGCTGACGTCGGTGGGTGGGACGCCGAAGGTGTCGACCATGCCGCCCAGCGACACCGGGAGCGCCGAGACGTTGTACGACATCAGGATCTGCGCGAGGAAGAGGCCGATCATGGGCACCCACGATGCGCGGGTCTCGTTCGCGGCATCCGTCTTCATCGTGCGCTTCCCTCCGCGCTGCGTGCGGACCGGTGCGGGTCGGACGCGAAGACGTTCAGGCCCAGCGCGCGGGACAGGTACGCCGTCGCGATCTGCCCCCGTACGCTGTTGCCCGCGCTGTCGAGGGGCGGTGAGAACGCGCCGATGCCGACCTTGCCCGGTGCGATCGTCACGAGACCGCCCGAGACGCCCGACTTGCCCGGCAGGCCGATCTCGAACAGCCACTCGCCCGATCGCTCGTACAGGCCGCTCGCCGCGAGCACCGCGAGGGTGTCGCGGCAGACGTCGGCGGCCACGACGCGTTCGCCCGTGATCGGGTTCACGCCGCCGTCGGCGAGAGTCGCGCCCATGACGGCCAGGTCTCGCGCGTCGATCAGGACGGAGCATTGCCGCGTGTACACGTCGACGACCTCGAAGGGGTCCTCTGTGATCCGGCCGTAGCTTTCGAGGAGCTGCGCGATCGCGCGGTTGCGGTGGTTCGTCGCCGTCTCGGACCGGTAGACCTCCTCGTCGACCTCGAGAGGCCGGCCGGCGAAGCGCGACAGGCCTGTGAGGATGCCGGCCCACTTCTGGTCGGCGCTCTCCCCCGGCATGAGCGCCGTCGTCGCGATCGCGCCGGCGTTGACCATGGGGTTGCCGGGGTGTCCGTCGCCGAGCTCGATCGCGAGCAGGGAGTCGAAGGCGGCGCCGGTGTTGTTGACGCCGACGACGTCGAGCACCTTCTCGTGACCGAGCTCGTCGCACAGCAGCGCGTAGACGAAGGCCTTCGAGATCGACTGGATCGAGAAGAGCGCGCGGGTGTCGCCCGCCTCGTGCGTGCCGCCGTCGACATCGACGACGCACACTCCGAAACGGCGCGGATCGGCAGCCGCGAGCGCGGGGATGTAGTCGGCGACGTGCCCCTCATCGTGGCCGGCGGCCCGCTCGTGCGCGGCAGCGAGCACATCGTCGATGCGGCGCCCCGCGGGCACCTCGCCGGTGTCGACGACCTGCTCGACGTCGGCGACATCCAGTTCGCTCTCGCGCACGATCCCGAGACTAGCGGCGCTGTTCGCGCGCCGGAACGGCCTTCGTCGCAGCGGATGAGCCGTACCCTGGCTGCTATGGCGATTCCTCCCCTCGTCGAGCCCGTCGACGTCCTCGACGATGCCGAGGCCCTTCGCACCGCACGTCACCGCGTGCTCGCGGGATTCGGCGACATCGCACAGCGGCGGCTCGCCGCGGCGCACGTCGCCGTGGTCGGCGCCGGAGGCCTGGGCTCTCCCGTCGTGCTCGCCCTCGCCGGCGCCGGGGTGGGCACCATCTCGATCGTCGACGACGACCTCGTCGAGGCATCCAATCTGCAGCGTCAGGTCATGCACCGGGTCGCCGACATCGGGGCGCGCAAGGTCGACTCGGCCGTGCGCATCGCCGCAGATCTGTCCCCCACGACGCGCGTGCGTCCGATCCACGAGCATCTGACCCTCGCCAACGCCGCGGAGCTGCTCGCGGGCGCCGATGTCGTGATCGACGGAACGGACACGTTCGAGACACGCGAAGCCGTCGCCGCCGGATGCGACGCGCTCGGCGTGCCGCTCGTGTGGGGCGTCGTGCAGGAGTTCCACGCTCAGGTCACGGTGTTCTGGTCGCGTCCGCCCGAGGGCGTGCCGACCGTCGGCCTGGCGGACCTGTACCCGCCGGGCTCCATGGGCGGCGTCCCCAGCTGTGCGGCCGTCGGTGTGCTCGGCACCCTGTGTCTGCAGACGGGCAGTCTGCTCGCCACCGAGGCGATCAAGCTCCTCACCGGCGTCGGCGAGCCGGCCCTCGGGCGCGTGCTCGTCGTCGATGCCCTCCGCGGCCGCGTCGACGACGTGCCGCTGCGGCCCGCGCGGTCGACCGCCGCACCGGTCGCCGCCGATCCGGCGCACCCGGGCCGCGTCCCGCCCGCGATCCCCCAGCTCGATCCCGAGCAGACGCGCGCCGCGCGGGCCGCGGGGGCCACGCTGGTCGACGTGCGCGAACCGCACGAGACGGCGCTGGGCACGATCGACGGCAGCATCGAGGTGCCCTTGGCGACGCTCCTGTCCGAACCGGCGCTCGCGGGCGCCGGTCCCGTCGTCGTCGTGTGCCAGGTCGGGGCGCGCGCGCAACGCGCCGCGCACACCCTCGTCGCCGCCGGCATCCCCGCGTCGGTCCTCGCGGGCGGCATCGAGGCGTGGCAGCGCGAGGAGCCGGTGTGAGCGCGCTGCGGTCGATCGCCGACCACCTCGCCGCCGTCCTGACCGCGGTCACGCCCGTCGACGCCGGGATCCACCCGGTGAGCCGGGCTCACGGGCGGATCCTGCGCGAGCCGGTGCGAGCGGCCGTCGACATCCCGGTGTTCGACAACTCGGCGATGGACGGGTTCGCCGTGCGCCACGAGGACGTCGCCGCCGCATCCCCGGAGTCTCCGATCACCCTGAGCGTCGTCGCCGATGTCCCCGCCGGAACCGCCCTGGATCCGCCTCTCGCACGCGGCGAGGCGGCGCGGATCATGACGGGCGCTCCCCTGCCCGCCGATGCCACGGCGATCGTGCCCTTCGAAGACACCCGCGGCGGGCTGGCCGACTCCCTGGGCGAGATCACCGTCCTGAAGGCTCCGAAGGCGATCGGCGCGCACATCCGGCGTCGCGGCGAAGACGCCCTCGCCGGCGACGAGCTGATGCCCGCCGGAGTGCGGGTGGATGCCCTGCAGGCCGCGGCGGCGGCCGCCGCCGGGGTCGCCATGGTCGCCGTGAGCCGGCGTCCGCGCGTGGCTGTCGTCTCGACGGGTTCCGAACTCGTCGCGCCGGGCTCCGTCCTCTCGCGCGGGCAGATCCCCGAGTCCAACAGCGAACTGCTCGCCGGCCTCACCGCCGAAGCCGGCGCCGACGTCGTGCTGCGAACGAGCGTGTCCGACGACGGCGACGGACCGCGTCACGCGATCGCCGAGGCCGAACGGCTCGGCGCCGACGTCGTCGTCTTCTCGGGCGGAGTGAGCGCGGGAGCATACGAGGTCGTCAAGAATACGCTGGGCGACGTCATGACCTTCACGAAGATCGCGATGCAGCCCGGCAAACCGCAGGGTTTCGGCCGCACACCGTCGGGAATCCTGCTGTTCGGGCTGCCCGGCAATCCCGTGAGCGCCGCCGTGTCGTTCGAGGTGTTCGTCAGGCCCGCCCTGCTGGCCCTGCAGGGTGCCGCCGCTCTCGCGCGCCCCGTCCTCACGATCGCCGCCGCGAACGGATGGCGCACGCCACCGGGCCGAACCCAGTACCTGCCCGTCGCGATCGATCGCACCGACCCGCGAGCCTGGCGCGCCGTGCCCGTCACCCGTGGCGGCTCGCACCTGGCGGGTGGTCTCGGGCGCGCCGACGCGTACGCGGTCGTGCCCGCGCACGTCGGGGCAGTCGAGGCGGGAGACCTCGTCGATGTCATGCTGATCTCATGAGCTTCACGCACCTCGATGCCGCGGGCCACGCCCGCATGGTGGACGTCACCGAGAAGCAGCCGACCATCCGCTCCGCGACGGCGCGCGGGCTGGTGCGGTGTGCGCCCGAAGTCGTCGCGGCCCTGCGCGACGGCTCGGTCCCGAAAGGCGACGTGCTCGCCGTCGCCCGGATCTCGGGCATCCAGGCGGCCAAGCGCACGCCCGACCTGCTGCCGCTCGCGCACGTCATCGGCGTGCACGGCGCGACCGTGGACCTCGCCATCACCGATGAGGGCGTCGCGATCGAGGCCAGCGTGCGCACCGCCGACCGCACCGGCGTCGAGATGGAAGCGCTCACGGCCGTGACGGTCGCGGCACTGGCCGTCGTGGACATGGTGAAGGCGCTCGACAAGGGCACGTCGATCGAAGCCGTGCGCATCGTGCGCAAGACGGGCGGGAAGAGCGGCGACTGGGTGCGGCCGGGCGAAGAATGACCCGTCCGGCGGTGCGCCGAGCACAACGGCGTCGCCGACGAATGGTCCCTACACGATGACCACGTTCGGCGCCATCCTCGTCGCGGGCGGACGCGCCTCACGCGTCGGCGGCGCGACCAAGCCGCTCTTCGAGGTCGGCGGACGCACACTCCTCACGACGGCCGTCGAGGCCGTGCACGCGATCGACGCCGACCCCGTCATCGTCGTCGCCCCCGTGCTCGACACGGCTCTGGCCGTCACGTGGGTGCGCGAGGACCCGCCCTTCGGCGGACCCGCCGCGGGCATCGTCGCGGCGCTCGAGACGTGGCCGGAGGGGAGCGACCCCGACTGGACGGTGCTGCTCGCATGCGACCTCCCCTCGGCCGACGCCGCCGTGCAGCGGCTCGTGACGGACATGATGCTCCTCCCCGCCGACATCGACGGCGTGTGCCTCGCCGACGCGTCGGCGCGTCCGCAGTGGCTCATCGGCGTCTACCGCACGGCGAAGCTGCGCGCGGCGGCATCCGCTCTTGCGGACCGCGGGCGGGACGCCCCCGTGCGCGCCCTGGTCGACGATCTCGCGCTCGCGGTGATCAGCGTCGCTGACGCGCTCACCCGCGACGTGGATACGTGGGAGGATCTTGCCCGAGCCCGATCCGAGCGCACACCGACCGAGGAGGCACCGTGAGCGAGTCCCGCACCCTTCCCCCCGAAGCCCTCGACGACTGGGCGACGGCGCTGCGTGCGCAGTTCGATCTCGCGCCCGAGGATCTGCCGATCGCGCTCATCCTCGACCTCGCGCGGGATGTCGCGGTCGGTGTCGCGCGCCCCGCCGCTCCGTTCAGCGCGTTCGTCGCGGGCCTCGTCGCGGGACGCGCGGGCGGTTCCCCCGCCGACACGCGCGCGGCCGTCGAGACCATCACGGCCCTCGCCGCGGACTGGGAGGCATGATGTCGCGCGTGCGCTACTTCGCCGCCGCCGAGGAGATGGCAGGCGTAGCGGAAGAGACCCGTGGCGAAGCGACCCTCGGCGACCTGCGCGCCGCCCTCGCGACCGAACGGCCCGGGCTCGGCGGCATCCTTCCCCGCTGCGCCGTGCTCGTCGGCGGCTCCCGCGTCGACGACGACACGCCACTCGGCGCCGACGACCTCATCGACGTGCTGCCGCCCTTCGCGGGCGGCTGACCGGCGACCGGCGCGCGTCGCCCGTCGCCCCTGACGTCGAGCCGTACCGTTTCCGCCGAACCCGACGTCGACGACGTTCGGTTCGACGGGAAGGGTCAGGTTCGATGAAGCGACCGAGCGCCCGAGCGACCGAGCGACCGAGCGACCCAGCGTCCGAGCGCCCGACCGACCGAACGCCCGCACGACCCAGCGACCGAGCGCCCGAACGACCCAGCGCCGAGCGCCCAGCGCCCAGCGGCAGAGACGCCGCCCGGAGCGCACCGACGGTCAGCCGCCGATGCCCTTCCACGCGGTCGTGCCGTCGGACTCGACCTGGCGCTTCCACACCGGCAGCTCGCGCTTGATCGCCTCGATGACGTCGCGGCAGACGGCGAACGCCTCGGCCCGGTGGGGCGATGCGACAGCGATGACGACCGCGAGGTCTCCGACCTCGAGCCGGCCCACCCGATGCGACACGGCGACGATCGCCTGCGTCGAGCCGATGCACGATGAAGCGATGCCGTCCAGCGTCGCCTCGGCGTCGGGATGCGCGCTGTATTCGAGGGCGACGACGGCGGTTGCGGCATCCGGATCATGATCGCGCACGCGGCCGATGAAGGTCGTCACGGCACCCGCGGTCGGGTCCTCGACAGCGTCGAGGTGCGCGGCGATGTCGAGAGGATCGGCGCTGATGCGCGCGAGACGGACAGCGCTCATGCGTGGTCTCCTCCGGCGAGCTGGTCGATGACGTGCCGCGCGACGGAGAGCACGACGGGGATTCCGGATGCCACGGCCCCCGGCGACCCGGGAAGGTTCACCACGAGCGCCCCGGCCGACACCCCCGCCCGGCCGCGCGAGAGCATTCCGGCCGGCTTCTCGAGGACGCCGATGCGGCGGATCTCCTCGGCGATCCCCGGCACGTCGCGCTCGATGACGCGCGCCGTGCCCTCGGGAGTCTCGTCGCGGGGCGAGAGGCCCGTGCCGCCCGTCGTGACGACGAGTGCGGCGCCGTCGGCGAGCGCTGCGCGCAGCGCCGCCTCGACGGTGTCGGCGCCGTCCGCCACGACGACGGCGTCGCCGCACGCGAACCCGGCGTCGCGCAGCGCCGCGACGGCGATCGGTCCGCTCGCGTCGTCCCGGACGCCGGCCGCCGAACGATCCGAGACGGTCACGACGACGGCGAGGTGCGGCATCCCCTCAGCCTACGATCCACGTCGCTGAAGTCGCACGACGACCGACTTCGAGGTCGGCGTGCCACTGACGTCGGCGACCGAGTCGAGCGGCACGAGGACGTTCGTCTCGGGATAGTACGCCGCCGCGTTGCCGCGCGGCGTCGGATACGCCACGATGCGGAAGGCCTCGGCCGTGCGCTCCTCGGTCCGCCCCGCGGCATCCGTCCACTCGGACACCAGATCGACGATCTCACCGTCGGCGAAGCCGAGGTTGCGGATGTCGTCGGCGTGCACGAGCACGACGCGGCGGCCGCCGTGGATGCCCCGGTAGCGGTCGTCCTTGCCGTAGATCGTGGTGTTGTACTGGTCGTGCGAGCGCAGCGTCTGCAGCAGCAGGCGCCCCGGCGGGATGCGGGGATACTCCAGCGGATTGACGGTGAACCGGGCGCGCCCATCGGCCGTGTCGAACCGGCGGGCATCGCGCGGACCGTTCGGCAGCCGCAGCGTCGCCCCCTTCGCGATGCGCGCCTCGTAGTCGTCGAACCCGGGCACGACGCGCTCGATATGCGTGCGGATGCGCGCGTAGTCCGTCTCGAGCGCGGCCCAGTCCGCTCGGGGCGCGTTGGCTCGCACCGGCCGGCTCCCCTGCGCCCGTGGCGCCTCATCGCGCGCGCCGAACAGCAGCTCGCACAGCCGCGCGACGATCGCGACCTCGCTCAGCATGTCGTCGGCGGGCGGCGCGAGGCGCCCGCGCGAGGCGTGCACGGCGCCCATCGAGTCCTCGACCGTGACCCGCTGCTCGCGCCCCGCCCGCCGGTCGCGGTCGGTGCGGCCCAGCGTCGGCAGGATGATCGCCCGTCGACCGGTCACGACGTGGGAGCGGTTGAGCTTCGTCGACACCTGCACGGTGAGGTCCACCCGCGCCATCGCCTCCTCCACGACCGCCGTGTCGGGCGTCGCCGAGATGAAGTTGCCGCCCATCGCCATGAAGAACCGCACGCGTCCGTCGCGCATCGCGCGGATCGCCTCGACCGTGTCGTAGCCGTGCTCGCGCGGGGCGCTGAAGCCGAACTCCGCGTCGAGGGCGTCGAGGAAGGACGCCGAGGGCTTCTCGTAGATGCCCACCGTGCGATCGCCCTGCACGTTGGAGTGACCGCGCACGGGGCACACTCCCGCGCCCGGGCGCCCGATGTTGCCCTGCAGCAGCAGGACGTTCACGACGTCGCGCAGCATCGGCACGGAGTGCTTGTGCTGCGTGAGCCCCATCGCCCAGCACACGATCGTCGCCTTCGAGGCCCGTACGGCCTCGCCGACGCGGCGCAGCTCGGCTTCGGACAGGCCCGTCGCGGCGACGAGGTCGGGCCACGCGGCATCCGTCATCGCCTGTCGGTACGCGTCGAAGCCGCTCGTGTGCTGCGCGATGAAGTCGTGGTCCAGCGCATCGGTCGCCGGGTCCGCCGAAGCCTCGAGCAGGTGCTTGCCGATCGCCTGGAAGAGCGCCTGATCACCGCCGAGCCGGATCTGCACGAACTCGTCGGCGAGCTTCGTGCCGCCGAGGATCATCCCCTGCACGGTCTGCGGATTCTCGAACCGGACGAGACCTGCCTCGGGCAGCGGGTTGACGGCGATGATCGTCGCGCCGCGCTTCTTGGCCTTCTCGAGCGCCGACAGCATGCGCGGATGGTTGGTGCCGGGATTCTGGCCCGCGATGATGAGCAGATCGGCCTCGTGGACGTCTTCGATCGAGACGGTGCCCTTGCCGATCCCGATCGTCTCGGTGAGCGCCGAGCCGCTCGACTCGTGGCACATGTTCGAGCAGTCCGGCAGGTTGTTCGTGCCGATCCCGCGCACGAGCAGCTGGTACAGGAACGCCGCCTCGTTCGAGGTGCGACCCGACGTGTAGAACGCCGCCTCGTCCGGGTCGTCCAGCGCCGCAATCGCGTCGGCGATCTCGCGCAACGCGTCATCCCACTCGATCGGCCGATAGTGCGTCGCACCCTCGTCGAGGATCATCGGATGCGTCAGTCGCCCCTGCTGCCCCAGCCACCAGTCGTCGTGCCCGGCGAGCTCGTCGATCGAGTGCGCCGCGAAGAACTCCGGCCCCACGCGGCGCAGCGTCGCCTCCTCGGCGACGGCCTTCGCGCCGTTCTCGCAGAACTCGGCGAGATGGCGCTTGTCCTCTTCGGGCCATGCGCACCCCGGACAGTCGAACCCGTCCTTCTGATTCACCCGCAGGAGCGTCTGCGCCGAGCGCACGACACCCATCTGCTCGGCGGAGATCTGCAGCGCGTGCAGGACGCCGGGTATGCCGACGGCCACGCGCTTGGGCTTCGAGACGCGCACGCGCGATTCGTCGATGTCGGACACCGGGGGCTTCTTCACCATGCCCCCAGGCTAGGACCTCCCGGGAGCGTCGGGCTCGCGCTCAGCCGGCGGGTGCCCGCGCGGGAGCGCGCCCCGGGATCGGCACGGTTCGGGGCCGTCAGCGGCGGCCCGTGCCGAAGATCCCGCGGATGACACCGTCGAGGACAGTCCGCGTCGACCGCGATCCGAGGATCTGCTCGAGCCCGGATTTCGGCGCCCGGCTCGAGGTGCGGGCCGAGCCGCTCGTCTTCTTGAGGAGCCGCTCGTACTCCTTCTGGGCCCTGCGGTCGGCATCCGCCTGCGCTTTGTCGATCGCCGCCCGCTGCCTGGCGAGCTCGGCGTCGATCTTCGCCTTCTCCAGCTCAGCCTCGGCTGCGGCGGCCGCGTCGTCGGCGGCGCGCATCTTGGCGGCGAGGATCTCGCGCGCCGATTCCCGGTCGATCGGTGTGCCGTAGGCCGCGAGCAGCGGCGACGCCTTCACGGCCGCCTCGATCGCGGGATCCGGCGTGGGCGACATGAGGCCCTGCGGTGCGCGCAACCGGGTCCAGGCGACGGGCGTCGGTGCGCCCTTCTCGCTCATCACCGTCACGATGGCCTCGCCCGTGCCGAGCTCCTGCAGCACGCGCTCGAGGTCGTAGCCGGACTTCGGGTAGGTGCCGACCGCCGCGCGAAGCGCTTTGGCGTCGTCGGGCGTGAACGCGCGCAGCGCGTGCTGGATGCGCGACCCCAGCTGCGCGAGCACGTCGGCCGGCACGTCCTTCGGGGTCTGCGTCACGAAGAAGACGCCGACGCCCTTCGAACGGATGAGCCGGACGGTCTGCGTGATTGCGGCGATGAAGTCCTTCGAGGCATCCGTGAACAGCAGGTGCGCCTCGTCGAAGAAGAAGACGAGCTTCGGCTTGTCGAGATCGCCGACCTCGGGGAGGATCTCGAAGAGCTCGGCGAGCAGGTACATCAAAAACGTGGAGAACAGCGCGGGCTTGTCGATGACACCGGGCACTTCGAGCAGGCTGATGACACCGCGGCCGTCGGGCGCCGTGCGCAGGAAGTCGCGCACGTCGAACTCGGGTTCGCCGAAGAAGACGTCCGCGCCGTCGTCGGCGAACGTGATGAGCTGGCGCAGGATGACACCCGCCGTCGCCGCCGAGAGGCCCCCGAGCCCCTTGAGCTCAGCCTTGCCGTCGTCGCTCGTGAGATAGCTGAGCACGGCCCGCAGATCGGACAGGTCGACGAGGGCGAGCCCGTTCTGATCGGCGTAGTGGAAGACGAGGCCGAGGCTCGACTCCTGCGTCTGATTGAGCCCGAGCACCTTGCTCAGCAGCAGGGGGCCGAATCCGCTCACGGTCGCGCGCACCGGAACGCCCTTGCCGACACCGCCGAGGGCGAAGTACTCCGTGACGGATGCCGCGGGGGTCCAGTCCTGGCCGATGGCCCGGGTGCGCGCGAGGAGCTTGTCGCTGGCCTCGCCCGGCGTCGCGACACCGGACAGATCCCCCTTGATGTCGGCGGCGAACACGGGGACGCCCTTCGCCGCGAGCTGCTCGGCGAGGCCCTGGAGCGTGCGCGTCTTTCCTGTCCCGGTCGCGCCCGCGACGAGGCCGTGACGGTTCGTCATGGCGATCGGGATGCGGATCTGCGCCGATGCGACGGGGTCGGTGTTGACGAGGGCGCCGAGCTCGAGCGTCTCGGCGTCGAACGTGTATCCCTGGACGATGGCAGCGACGGCTGCGTCATCGAGCGGGCCGGTCGCCGCCGGTTGCGGTGGGGCGCCCTCGGCGACCGTCGACAACTCAGGAGAATCCGGCGGTTTCGGCGCCCGCGGCTCGTGGGCGGTCGATTCATCCGGAGCACCGCGCACCGGCGACTCGGCGGGAACCCCCGCCCGGGCCTTCGCGGCCTCGGCCTCGGCCGCGGCGAGCGCGGCCCTCGCCTGGGCGACCTTGAGCTGGGCCTCGGCGGCTTCCGCCTCGGCCCGCAGGCGTGCGAGTTCGGCTTCGGCGACGGCGTCCGGCTCGGTCATGCGCACAGCCTAGCGACGCGCCGCATGCGTCCCCCGGCCTACCGCCCGACCGCGAGGCTCGGCCGCGGTTCTTCGCGTGCGAGGAGCCGCCACATCGCGGCAGCGACGATGAGCGCCGCCCCCGTCCCGAGGAGCGCGCCGCCGGCGGTGTCGCTGAGCCAGTGCGCGTGCAGCACCGTCCGGCTGAGCGCCATGAGCAGCACCCACGCCACTCCCAGAATCAGGACAGCCACGCGCGGGAAGAGCACGACGAGCGCCGTCGCGAGCGTCGCGGCACCGGCCACGTGCCCCGACGGGAACGAGCCGAAATCGGTGATGATGATGATGTCCTCGGGCCGGTCCCGGCCGAACACGCGCTTGAGCACCTGCACGAGCGCCGCCGACGCCGCCTGCGCCAGGATGAAGTACGCGGCCGACCAGGGGCGTCGCACCAGAAGCAGCACGAGGGCGCCGCCGAGCGGCACGACGAGGACGGCGAACCATCCCCCGCCGAGAAACGCCATGACGAGCGAGAAGCTCGACAGCGCTGAGCCTTCGGCACCCGCGAGGACGCCGTTCCACCACGCGTCGACGGCGAAGGGTCCGTTGCCCTGCGCGAGCACCCACGCGCCGAGCGCGCACGAGAGCGACACGAGCACGAGTCCCCACACGAGGAACGGCACCGTGGGCGAGGCGACGTTGCGTTGCTCAGCCGGCATTACCCCATTGTGCCGGGCCGGATGCGAGGATGCTGCCATGATCCGCGTGCTCGACATCGTCCGCGCCATGATCGCCCCGCTCACACGCACACGTGCGTTCCGCGCCGCCGGGCCGCGGCTCATGCCCCGGCTCGAGCGCGCCTTCGCCCGGATCACGGGGGGCCGCGTCCCGATCAGCGGGCTGCTCGTCCCGTCGCTCGTGCTGCACACGACGGGCGCGCGTTCGGGCGAGCCCCGCGACGCGGCGCTCATGTACACGCCCGACGGCGAGGGCCGTGCGATCGTCGCGGGCACCAACTTCGCCGGCGGACGCCACCCGGCCTGGACGACGAATCTCCTCGCCCACCCCGACGCGGCCATCACCGTGCGCGGCAGACGGATGCCCGTTCGAGCCGCGCCGATCCCCGATCACGAGAAGGATGCCGCGTGGGCGCGGATCGAAGCGCAATGGCCCGGATACCGCTCGTACGAGCGCAGCTCGGGTCGCGTCGTGCGACTGTTCCGGCTGCAGCCCGTCCGCCGCTGACTACGGAGCGAGCTGCCCGACGGTGCGGGGACGCACGATGAGCCACAGCGCCAGAACGGCGATCGCCGAGCAGCCGACCATGACGGCGGCCATCGTCGTGGCCGTGATTCCGGCGTCGTTCGCGATCCACCCCACGAGCGGCGAGACGAGACCCGCAACGCCGAAGTTGGTCGCTCCGATGATCGACTGCGCCGTGCCCGCGGCTTTCCCGTGCCGGTCGAGCGCGAGCACCTGCACGCACGGGAACGTGAAGCCGCACGCCGTCATGAAGACGAACAGCGGCACGACCGTGCCCCACAGTCCGAGCCCGAGCTGATCGGTGACGACGATGGCGGATGCCGCGGCCAGGAGCACGACGGTGGACCACGCCATGACCCACTGCGGGCCGAAGCGTGCCGCGAGGCGCGACGCCGTCTGCACGCCGATCACGACGCCGACGGAGTTGGCGGCGAAGAGGAGCCCGTACTGCTGGGGGTCGAAGCCGTACGTCCCCTGGAACAGGAACGACGATGCCGACAGGTACGAGAACAGCCCGCTGAAGGTCATGCCCCCGATGACGAGGACGCCGAGGAACACCCGGTCGCCCAGCACGCTGCGATACCGCTGCCACACGGTCGTCGTCCCCTTCTCGCTGCGCCGCGCGGGCGGCAGCGTCTCGGGGATGAACACGACGGCCGAGATCAGCATGAGCGCGCCGTAGGCGGCCAGCACGATGAAGATGCCGCGCCACGGCATGACGAGCAGCAGCGCAGACCCGGCGAGGGGCGCGAGCACGGGGGCGACACCCGACACGAGCGCGAGCCGCGACAGCATCACGACCAGCCGCCGTCCGCCGAACAGGTCGCGCACGACAGCGGCTGCCACGACGCCGCCCGCGGCAGCCCCGGCTCCCATCAGCACGCGCGTGACGGAGAGCAGCTCCAAAGTCGGTGCGAAGGCGGCCGCGGCGCTCGCCACGACGTGCAATGCCGTGACGGCCAGCAGCGGGATGCGCCGGCCGACCTTGTCGCTGAGGGGCCCGACGATGAGCTGGCCGAGGGCGAAGCCGATCATCGTGCCCGTGAGGGTCAGCTGGATGGCGGCCGATGTCGTCTGGAAGTCGGCCTCGAGCACGGGGAAGGCGGGCAGGTACAGGTCGATCGTGAACGGCCCGAGAGCCGTGAGCGCGCCCAGCAGGATGATGTAGAGCACGCGGCGACGCGTCGAGATCGCGTCGCCGGGATGCAGGACGACCGGCGCGGTAGCAGGATTCGACCCGAGGGTGCGGATCGCGCCGGTCGTGGGTGGCGGCGTCGAAGGGACGACGGGAACGGACGCGGTATCGAGCAAAGTTCTTCGTTTCAGAGGCAGCGGCGCGGCGTCCGGGATCCGGCAGGGGCGCGAGGGCATCGTCGGTCGGCTGTCACAGCGATGGCGACAACGTCGATCGAATCGATTCGAGCTTTCATGATATCGGATGCCCACCGGCCGACCGTGCATACCCCGCGATCGGACTCAGACGATCTGCGGCCGGTTCCCAGGACTTCCATCACATGCACCCGCATAGGATTGACCCGTCCGCATCCCGCGCCAGACCCGGCGCCGAGCCGAGAGCACTCGCATGTCCCCGACTCCCCCGTCCCCGTCCGAGAAGCGCACGAGCGGGAACCCCGCGACTCAGGCGAAGATCGACCTGACCGTCAAGCAGCAGCGTGAGCAGAAGCGGCAGGAGAAGCTCGCCGAGTACCAGAAGCAGCTCGCGAAGCGCAAGCGCGGCAAGGTCGTGTGGTGGACCGTGGGATCTGTCGGAGCCATCGCCGTGATCGGCGCGATCGTGGCGTCCTTCGTCTTCGCTCCGCCCCCGCCTGCGTCTTACACCGCAGGCAGTGAGGGCGCCGAGATCGAGGGCGTCGAGACCTTCACCAACACGACGACGCACGTCGAGGGCGTGGTGGAGTACGAGCAGAACCCGCCGGCCGGCGGCCCGCACAACGCCGTCTGGCTCAACTGCGGCATCTATGACGAGCCGCAGCAGAACGAGAACGCCGTGCACTCGCTCGAGCACGGTGCGGTGTGGATCACGTACGACGCCGACCTCGTGCAGGGCGAGGACCTCGACCTGCTCAAGAGCAAGCTGCCCTCGAGCTACGTCGTCCTGTCCCCCTACGAAGGTCTCGACACCCCCATCGCGCTCAGCGCGTGGAACCACCAGCTCAAGGTCGACGAGGCCGCCGATCCCCGCATCGAGGAGTTCCTCGAGGAGTACTGGCGCTCCGACCTCGTCCCCGAGCCCGGAGCACTGTGCTCGGGCGCGATCGACGGCCCCGGCAAGCAGTAGCCGTGACCGGCACGGCGGAGCCCGCGAGGGGAGCGAGACGCTGGGTGCTCATCGCCCTGGCGGTCATCGCGATCGCGGCCGTCGCCTTCGCGATCGGTCGATTCTCGACCTTCGGGCAGGCGGCATCCGTCGCCCTTCCCGATACCAACTCGCCCGAGGCGGGATTCTCTCGCGACATGCAGGCGCATCACACTCAGGCGATCGAGATGGCGATGGAGATCTACCGCAAGACCGACGACGACGAGTTGCGCATCCTGTCGTACGACATCGCGACGGCGCAATCGGCGCAGCGCGGGGAGATGTACGACTGGCTCGTGAAGTGGGGGCTGTCGCAGTCCGACGGCGCCATGATGGTGTGGATGGCGCCGCTCGGCGACGGCCACGTGCACGGCGACGGGTCGCCGCTGAGTCCTCAGGAAGCGGATGCCGCGATGGGGATGGCGACCCCCGAGCAGCTGACCGCCCTGCGCGATGCGACAGGGACCGAGGCCGACTGCCTGTTCCTCGAGCTCATGATCCGACACCACGAGGGTGCCGTGCCGATGGCGCAGGCCCTGCTCGACCTCGGCTCCGAGCCGCGCGCGCTCGCCGTCGCGCAGAGCATGAAAGATGGCCAGACGGCCGAGCTCGACGCCATGCGGTCGATGCAGGCCCGCCTCGGCTGCTCCTGACCAACCGGCGACCGGTCATCGAGTAGCGCGGAGCGCGTATCGAGATGTGGGGGAGAGCATTGACGCTGCTGCGCAGCGTCAATGGCTTGCTTGCATCTCGATACGGCCGCTGCGCGGCCTACTCGATGATGAGTCACCGCGCATCAACGCTGCTTCGCAGCATTGATCCGCGGTGACTCATTTCTGCGAGCCGGCGAGGAGCGCCTGCACGAAGTAGCGCTGGAACGCGAAGAAGACGATGAGCGGCACGATCATCGACAGGAACGCCCCCGAACTCAGCACGTCGATGTTCGATCCGAACTGGCGCAGCTGAGACTGGATCGCGACCGTCAGCGGCTGCGACTGGGAGTTGGTGAAGATGAGGGCGACGAGCATGTCGTTCCACGTCCACAGGAACTGGAAGATCGCCAGTGAGGCGATCGCCGGCAGTCCCAGCGGCAGGATGAGCTGGAAGAAGATCCGCCAGTCCCCCGCGCCGTCGATACGCGCGGCTTCGAGCAGTTCGGCGGGCACCTGCGTGAAGAAGTTCCGCAGCAGGAAGATCGCGAACGGCAGCCCGAAGGCGACGTGGAAGAGGATCACCCCGAGCACGCTGCCGAAGATCCCGAGCGTGCCGAACAGGCGCGCGAGCGGGATCAGCGCCACCTGCACGGGAACGGCGAGCAGGATGATGACGACGATGAGCAGCCAGTCGCGACCGGGGAACTGCATCCACGCGAACGCGTAGGCGGCGCACGCCCCCAGCAGCACGACGAGCAGCGTCGAGGGCACGGCGATCACGATCGTGTTCCAGAACGAGCCCGTGATGGTGGGGTTCGAGAGCAGGTTCGCGTAGTTCTCGAGCGTCAGCTCGGCGGGCTTGGTGAAGACGGTCCACCACCCCGAGGAGGCGTTGTCTCCCGAGCTGCGCAGCGACGTGAGGAACAGGCCGATCGTCGGAACGAGCCAGAACAGCGCCACGATGATGAGCACGACGTTGACGATGCTCGAGGTGAACACACCGACGATCTTCTGCGCGGTGGTCTTCTTGCCGCGGACGATGCCGAGATCCGCTGAGGCCGCGCTCATCGGCTGCGCTCCTCACGGAAGCGGCGCACGTTGATGATCATCGACGGCAGCACGAGGATCAGCAGCAGGATCGCCAGCGCCGATCCGAGACCCTGGTTGCTGCCGCCGCCGAACGAGACGGTCCACATCTCGACGGCGATGACGTTCGCCGCCGGTTTGGAGACGCCGGGCGGTATGACGTAGACGAGGTCGAAGATCTTCAGGACGTTGATGATGAGCGTCACGATCACGACGACGAGCACGGGAGCGAGCAGAGGTGCGGTGATCTTCGTGAACACCTGCCATTCGTTCGCACCGTCCATGCGCGACGCCTCCTGCAGCGACCGGTCCATGGCAGACAGACCCGACGCGATCATGACCATCGCGAAGCCCGCCCAGATCCAGATGTACGACAGGATGATGACCGCGTTGATGAGCGAGGGACCGAGCCAGGAGACGCCCTGGAAGCCCTCGTCGAAGTTCGTCGCCGGCAGCGCGACACGGTAGGTCTCCCCCGCCGTGAGTCCTTCGATGAGGAAGGTCCCGTCGGCTCCCGTCGTCGCGTAGCCGTGGATCGAGCCGTCGGGTGCCACGGCGTCCACGCGCACACCCGGAAGGCCGCTCTTGCCGTCGCCGATCTCGCCGTTGACGCCCCCTCCGCCCGAGACGACGTCCAGGAACACCGTTCCGGCGAGTTCGGTGTCGCCCGGCGCCGCCGCCGCGACCGCTTGCGTCGCGTCGGGCGGGATGTTCGACTGACGGATGCCGGTGAGCGGGAAGTCCTGCACGCTCCCCGGCGACAGCTCCTCTTCGGAGGCGATCGTCCCGCGGTCGGCGATGACGCCGAACCCGTCGCGCGGGGTCGCTCCCGGATAGCCCGCCTCGTTCGAGAACGCCCTGTCGACGCCGACGACGACGGCGTTGACGACGCCGAGGTTCGGGTCCTCCTGGAACATGCCGCGGAAGATGACACCCGCTGCGAGCATCGAGATCGCCATCGGCATGAAGATGATGAGCTTGAACGCCGTCTTCCACTTCAGCTTCTCCAGCAGCACGGCGAAGATGAGCCCCAGGATCGTGCACGCCAAGGGCGCCACGATCACCCACATGACGTTGTTGCGGATCGCGGTGAAGGTGCTCTCGTTCGTGAACATCGTCACGTAGTTCTCCCAGCCCACGAACGCGTCACCGCGCTGGCTGTAGAAGGACCGGATGACGGTGTAGACGATGGGATACACCACAAGCGCGCCGAGCACGACGAGCGCGGGCCCGAGGAACGACGCGAGGATGAGGGTGCGCCGCAGACGCCCCTTGCCCGGGTCACGAGCAGTCTGCTCGCTCCCCGGGCCCGGGTCCGCCGCGGTCTCGACGAGAGCGGTCACGGTAGGTCCGATTCCCAGTGGCGGGGCGTCAGTATGCCGCGACGGCCGCCGCTTCCAAGGCTTCCATCGTGCCCTGGATGTCAGAGGGATCGGCGTAGAAATCGATCATGATCTGCCAGAACCCGGCACCGACCGTGCCTCCGAAGGCGCTCGGCGTGAGATCGGACATGTCGAATCGGAACGTCTCGGCACCGGTCAGGGCCTCGGCGATCTGGCGCGCCGTGTCGTCGGGATACAGCGACGTGTCGACGTTGTTGTTGGGCGAGGTGAGACCACCGTTGGGCACCCAGATCTCGGCCGCCCCGGGCGACGCCAGGTACTGCATGAGTGCGTCGGTCGCTTCGTCGTCGACGAACTGGATGGCGACATCGCCGCCGCCCACGACGGCCGGAGTCGAACCGTTGATCGACGGGAAGTCGTAGAAGAGCGCGTTCTCGCCGACGACCGAGTTCCCGTCATCGGTGATGTTGCCCGCGACGAAGTCACCCTCGTAGACGGTGCCGGCCTGCGGGTCTGCGCCGAAGACGGCCGTGACGCTCTCGGGGAAGGTCCGCTGGGCGCCGCCGGGCTGCAGCACATCGCTCGACCACAGCGTCGCCATGACCTCGAGGGCCTCCGCGACCGACGGATCGGTCCACGGGATCTCGTGGTTCGTGAGCTGGTCGTACTTCTCGGCACCGGCCGTGCGCAGGTAGACGTTCTCGAACCAGTCGGTCAGCGGCCAGCCCACGTCGGCGCCGACCGAGATGCCCGAGTATCCGGAATCCTGCACGAGCTGGAGCTGCTCGAGGAAGCCGTCCCAGTCCTCGGGCTCGGATGCTCCCGCTTCGTCGTAGATGTCGGCGTTGTACCAGACGGTCGACTTGTTGGCAGCCTTGAACCACACCCCGTACAGCTCGCCGTCGACCGATCCGAGGTCGATCCAGCTGTCGGAGTAGTTCTCTTCGACGGCGCTGCGGGCTGCGTCGCTCAGCGGGATGAGATCACCGGCGGACGCGAGCGACTGCATGAGCGCCGGCTGCCCGATGACCGCCACATTGGGCGGCGAGCCGCCCTCGAGCTGGCCCTGCAGATACGTCGGTCCGTTGTCCCCGAAGCTCGTGTAGTCGACCTGGGCGCCCGTATCCTCCGAGAACTTCTGCAGCACCGCTTCGAAGTTGGACTGTTCAGCTCCCGACCACGCTGCGGCGACCGTGAGGGTCTGCCCCGAGAAATCTCCCTCGACGGTTTCTCCGCCACCGTCCCCTCCACCGCCGGCGCATCCGGCGACGAGAAGACCGGCGGCTCCGAGTGCGACGACGGAAACGGCACTGCGAGTACGGCTGCGTGCGTTCATCTGCGATCCCCTTCGGTGTTGCGGTGTGCGTGCTGTGTCGCGGGAGCGATGCGAATCCCTCCCACGTGGGTCACCGTAGGACTCCACGTCGCGCGCGGCAAGCCCCCCGCCGCCAGCGCGATCACATCGATATACTCCCGCACACGCACGAAGACCCCCGGGCGAACCCGGGGGTCTTCGATGTCGCATCAGACGACGGGGAGATCTCGACTCGGCCGCTGCGCGGCATCCGGGATCTCTTCGTCGGTCGTGATTACTTGAGGGTGACGCTCGCGCCGGCCTCTTCGAGCGAAGCCTTCGCCTTCTCAGCGGCTTCCTTGGTCGCGCCCTCGAGCACGGCCTTGGGAGCGCCGTCGACGACGGCCTTGGCCTCGCCGAGACCGAGCGAGGTGAGCTCGCGAACGACCTTGATGACCTGGATCTTCTTGTCACCGGCGGCCTCGAGGACGACGTCGAACGAGTCCTTCTCTTCGGCCTCTTCGGCGGGTGCGCCACCGGCCGGTGCGCCAGCGGCGACGGCGACGGGAGCGGCAGCGGTGACGTCGAAGGTCTCCTCGAAGGCCTTGACGAACTCGCTGAGCTCGATGAGCGTGAGCTCCTTGAACGCGTCGAGCAGCTCGTCAGTGCTGAGCTTTGCCATGATGTGTCTCCTTGTATCTCGATACGGCCGCTTCGCGGCCTACTCGATAACCGATTGATACGGCCGCTTCGCGGCCTACTCGATAACCGATTGTTTGTTTATGCCGAAGCCCGATGTCAGGCCGCGGACTCCTGCTTCTCGCGCAGCGCGTCGACCGTGCGAACGGCCTTCGACGGGAGCGCGTTGAAGACGTATGCCGCCTTGGTCATCGTGGCCTTCATCGCGCCGGCGAGCTTCGCCAGCAGGACTTCACGGCTCTCGAGCTCGGCGAGCTTGTTGACCTCATCCGCGGTCAGAGGGTTTCCGTCGAAGAAACCGCCCTTGATCACGAGAAGAGGGTGTGCCTTGGCGAAGGCGCGCAGACCCTTCGCGACGGCGACCGGGTCACCGTGCACGAACGCGATGGCCGACGGACCCTTGAGGTCGTCGTCCAGCGACGTGATCCCCGCGTTGTTCGCGGCGATCTTGGTCAGCGTGTTCTTCACCACGGCGTATTCCGCGTCCTGACGAATGCTGTTGCGCAGCTCCTTGAGCTGGGCAACCGTCAGACCGCGGTACTCGGTCAGCAGAACGGCGGTCGAGTCCTCGAAATTCTTCGTGAGCTCGGCGACCGATGCATCCTTCTGCGCCATGGCCACTCCTTGTGTGTACGAGACGCTCCGCGATGACGGTGCGCCGGCCGCAGACATCTGGTTCTTCCCGCAGGGAAATGAAAAGAGCTCCGGCGCAAGCGCACGGAGCTCTGGAAGAAGTTCGTGTCACCTGCGCGGGCCCCTGCATTTCGCAGAGCTTCGATCGATGTGCGCTCACACGCACGCCGATGACCGGCGGTCTTTGGCTTCGACCAGAGTACGTGAGGACGCGTCGCTCACCAAATCGGAGCTTCCTCCCCACCGCGGTGCCGCGACGCCCTGTCCACCGACGTTGCTCTCACACACGGTGGACACGCGCCGCACGTCGGATGCCCGCCGTACCGTCCCGGCATGCTCCGACTCATCGGCCCAGACGAACATCCCGCAGATCCCGCGTATCGCGTGCCCTGGCGGGTCGATCGATCGAATCCGCCGTGGTGCCGCGTCGTCAACGAGGGACCCGACGAGCTCACGCACGTCTCGACGCAATTCTTCGGCGACGGGTGGATGGAGCCCGCCATTCCGCGCGCGTCGATCCGACCCGGGCAGAGCCTGCGGATCGCCCTGTGGCCGAACACCGTCGACTCTGCACGCATCACGGTGCACTGGCGGGTGGGGCCCACTGCCGAGTACGCTTGGACCTTCGTGATGTAGTCAGGCGATCCGGTCGCGCGGCCGCCAGAAGCGCGCGTCGACCTCGGACACGCGCGTGGGCCGGTCCTCCCCCGTGAGGGCGTACGGATCGATGCCGCGGAACAGCTCCCCCAGGTCGACCTCGAGGACACCCGCGATCTTGAGCACCGTGAGCAGTCGCGGATTCGACCCCCTCTCGATCTTGCGGATGTTCGACACGTCGAGGTCGGCGACGGCAGCGAGGCCCTCGGCCGTGAGCTTGCGTGCCATCCGGTGGGCCGTGAGGCGACGACCGAGCTCGACACGAGGGTCGATGTTCTTCGAGGGCACTCTTCAGTGGTACCGAGCGTCGAGTGTAAAGGCGAAGGCTCACAGACAAGGGGTTATAAACCTCCGCGGGTTCCGCCCTCCGGGATCGCCGGCGGAGCACTCACCCCGACTCGGTCGCGAGCCCGGTTTCGAGATACAGCGCCGTCGCCTCGGCCCGACTGCCCACGCCGAGCTTGCGGTAGATCTTCGCGACGTGGAACTTGACGGTGTTCTCGCTGATGGCCAGCGCTGTGGCGATCGCACGGTTGCGACGGCCGGTCGCGAGGTGCGCGAGCACTTCGACCTCCCGCGGGCGCAGGCCCCACTGGGTCACCGCCGCCACGGCGCGCGGAGGATCGAGCGGAAGGACGATCGCGATCTCCGTCCCCCATCCCGGTGTCGCCTCGACCGACAGCCGGCCGTCGAGCGCATGCACGCGGTGCCGGATGAGCTTCAGCTGCGACGAGGCGTCCGACAGATCCCCCGGTCCGTCGTCGCGCATGTCGATGAGCAGGTTGGTCCCGTCGCAATCCCACTGGACGCGCACGCGGCCCACCCGCGGACGATCGATGAGCGCGAGGATCGACCCCCGCACAACGGCACGGGCTCCCTGCGCGACTTCGCTCGGCAGGGGCCGCCCATCGGCAGGCGGCTCGACGAACTGCACGTCGATCTCGCGATACCGCACGAGCGGCCGCAGATCGTCGCGGAGGCGCTCGAACGCCGTCGTCACGGGCTCCTCGGTGGCGGTCCTGACGCGATCGCTCGCGGTGCGCAACTGCACGAGCCCGGATGCCGCGATCCCCGTCGCCGTCTGCCGCGCCGATCGATCGTCGAGCGATGCCGACCGAAGCGCCGCGAGGACCGATTCCAGCGTCGTGGAGTACTCGTCCGCGAGCTCTGTCAGCGCTTCCATCCGCTCGCCCGCGCTCGCCCGCGCGAGCGTGAGGTAGTCAGGGGTCGCCGCATCAGCGAGCTCCTGCACGCGCAGCGCGACGACGTTCCACAGCTGGAGGACCGTCGCGGCGCGGTCGTCGGCGGAGCCGGCCCCGTTCTGCGGGTTCGCCATGACCATCAGCGCACCGTTTCGCGAGACGACCTGCAGCACCGGGACCGCTGTGCCGGCGGCATCCATCTCACCCACCGCGACGGTGTCGGGGTGCTGGGTCCGGCGCAGATCGTCGAGGGCGAGGAAGGACACGCGCTCGACGAAGGCGGGGTCTCCCACGCCCCGTCGATGCCCTCCCCCGGCGTCGGCGGCGAGGATGATGAGCCCGTCGTGCGGCACGAAGGCGGCGAGCAGTTCGGACAGCCGCGCGGGGAGCGCCGTGGCGGGTACCCCCACGACATCGGCGAGATCTCGCAACGTGTGCTCTGTGCAGGCGTGTCCTCCGTCGGGCATGACCTCACGGTACGCGCCGCCCACCCGTTCGGGTAGTCCTGACAGTTCGCCCGGCGGATCGCGCCACCCGTCCCGATGGGCGAATCTGGACACACAGCGGGTGATACCGAAGAAGAAGGAGGACGACGATGTCAGCCAACAGAGCAGTGGCCTACAAGGGTCCCGGCATGGTCGAGGTCATCGACACCGATTTCCCCGAGTTCGAGCTCAAGGACGGGCCGGGGGTCAACCCCGCGAACGTCGGGCGCAAGGTTCCGCACGGCGCGATCCTGCGTACGGTCGCGACGAACATCTGCGGCTCGGACCAGCACATGGTGCGCGGTCGCACGACGGCACCGGCGGGACTCGTCCTGGGGCACGAGATCACGGGCGAGGTCGTCGAAGTCGGTCCCGACGTCGAATTCATCAGCGTCGGCGACATCGTCTCGGTCCCCTTCAACATCGCGTGCGGGCGGTGCCGCAACTGCAAAGAGGGCAAGACGGGCATCTGCCTCAACGTCAACCCGGACCGTCCGGGCAGCGCATACGGCTACGTCGACATGGGCGGGTGGGTCGGCGGACAGGCGGAGTACGTGCTCGTACCGTACGCGGACTGGAACCTGCTGCGCTTTCCCGATCGCGACCAGGCTCTCGAGAAGATCCTCGACCTGACGATGCTGTCCGACATCTTCCCGACCGGCTTCCACGGCGCTTACACGGCGGGAGTGGGCCCGGGCTCCACCGTCTACATCGCGGGTGCGGGTCCCGTCGGCCTCGCCGCCGCCGTCGGCGCGCAGCTGCTCGGTGCGGCCGTCGTCATCGTCGGAGACCTCAACGCCGATCGGCTCGCCCAGGCGCGCTCCTTCGGCTGCGAGACGGTCGACGTGTCGCAGGGCGACCCCGCCGCGCAGATCGAGCAGATCCTCGGCGTGCCCGAGGTGGACTGCGGCGTGGACGCGGTCGGATTCGAAGCACGAGGACACGGATCGGATGCCGCGCACGAGGCGCCGGCGACGGTGCTCAACTCGCTCATGGACATCACCGCGGCGGGCGGCGCGCTGGGCATCCCGGGCCTGTATGTCACGGGGGATCCGGGTGGGATCGACGAGGCCGCGAAGGTCGGGTCGCTCTCGATCAACCTCGGTACCGGCTGGGCGAAGTCGCTGTCGTTCACGACCGGGCAGTGCCCCGTCATGAGATACAACCGGCAGCTGATGATGGCGATCCTCCACGACAAGGTGCAGATCGCGAAGGCCGTGAATGCCACGCCGATCTCGCTCGAGGACGCACCGAAAGGCTACGCCGAGTTCGACCAGGGCGCCGCGAAGAAGTACGTCCTCGATCCCAACGGCTACATCAAGACCACCTGAACGCACACCAACGAAAGGACCACCCCATGACGAACGTCACTCTCGCCGACGCGCGCCGCGTGATCGAGGCCGCCGAGAAGCGGGCCGTCGAGATCGGTCAGCCCATGAACATCGCCGTCGTCGATTCCGGCGGCAACCTCGTCGCCCACGTCCGCCAGGACGGCGCCTGGATCGGCAGCGTCAACATCTCGATCAACAAGGCCTGGACCTCGAAGGCCTTCGACATCTCGACGAAGGACCTCGGCGACAACTCTCAGCCGACCCAGCAGTTCTTCGGCATCCAGAACACCAACGGCGGCAAGGTGGCGATCTTCGCCGGCGGCATCCCGCTCTCCAAGGACGGCGTCGTCGTCGGCGCGGTGGGAGTCTCGGGCGGCTCGGGAGAGCAGGACCACTCGGTCGCCGAAGCGGGCGCTGCAGCGTTCTGACGCCGCGGCACCGGCCTCATGCGCCGCGGACGTGACGTCGGCGCATGAGGCCGTGCTCCGCGCCGACGGCGGAATGCGGCCGTCAGCGCGTGCCGGGTCATGCCCGTCGCCGGGTCGGCGTAGGGTCGAAGCCGTGACCCCCGAACTCGCCGCGCGCATCGTCGCGGACTCCCGTGACCGGGTGGCGTGGGTGCGGGCTCGCTCGCGGGGGATCACGGCGACGGACGTCGCCGCACTCACGTCAGAGCGTGCGATCCCTCGCGCGGCAGACGCGAAGCTGCTCGGCTCCGGCTTCTCGGGCAACGCCTACACGGCGCATGGTCGTCGGCGCGAACCCGAGATCGCCGCGTGGGTCGCCGCGACGCACGGCATCCAGCCCTCTTCCGCGCTGTTCCACGCCGCCGTCGAGAAGCGCCATCTGGCCACACCCGACGGCGTCGCGGTGGACGGCCGTGGGCGCGTGACCCTCGCCGAGATCAAGACGACGAACAAGCCGTGGCGCAGCATCCCGCGCACGTATCTGCGTCAGATCTTCTGGCAGCAGCACGTCCTCGGCGCCGAGCGCACTCTCGTCGCCTGGGAGCAGCACGACGATTTCGTGCCCGTCGCCGATGAGCCCCGCTGCGCGTGGGTCGATCGCGACGAAGACGAGATCGCCAAGCTCGTGCAGCTGGCGACGTCGCTCATCGACGAATTGCACCGGCGTCACCTGCGCGGACGGCCCGAGAGCGATCGGATGCCGCAGCCCGCTGCCCCGCGTCACCCGTTCCGCGCGCTCGCCCTCGCCGACTGACCGCCGCCATACGCCTACCCCGTGAGGTCGGCGTCAGCGTGATCAATAGTTGACAGAAGTCAACGACATGCATATCGTTGACCTTTGTCAACTTTCGCGCCAGTGCTGCCGCGGTTCTCCTCGACGAAGGACGCCCATGGCAGCCAAGACCCCCGCGCTCACCGAATCCGGCATGACGCACCGCCAAGTGCTCCAGGCCCTTTCCGGCCTGCTGCTGGGCATGTTCGTGTCGATGCTCGCCTCGACCGTCGTCTCGACCTCGCTCCCCGTGATCGTCCACGATCTCGGCGGGGATCAGGCCGCCTTCACCTGGGTCGTGACGGCGACCCTGTTGACCACGGCGATCTCGACCCCGATCTGGGGCAAGCTCGCCGACCTGTTCAACCGCAAGCTCCTCATCCAGCTCGCGATCGCACTCTTCGTCCTCGCGACCGCGGCGGCGGGATTCGCCCAGGATCCCGGCACGCTCATCGCGTTCCGGGCCGTGCAGGGCCTGGGTGCCGGCGGTCTCGCGGCGCTCAGCCAGATCATCATGGCCGACATCATCAGCCCGCGCGAGCGCGGCCGGTACATGGGACTCTTCGGCGCCGTCATGGCCCTCGCGACGATCGGCGGCCCGCTCCTGGGCGGCGTCGTCACCGACTCGCTCGGCTGGCGCTGGAACTTCTACATCGCGATCCCCTTCGCGATCGTCGCGCTGATCCTGCTGCAGGTGACCCTGAACGTGCAGCAGACGAAGCGGAAGGCGCACATCGACTATCTCGGCATCGTCCTGCTCTCGGCGGCCGTCTCGCTCCTGCTCATCTGGATCACGAACGCCGGCACGGACTACGAGTGGTGGAGCCTGACGACGATCCTCATGGTCGGCGGTGCGCTGATCTCGACGGTGGTGTTCGTCGTGGTCGAGCTGCGGTCGCGCGAGCCGCTCATTCCGCTGCGCATGTTCCGCAACCGCACCTTCACGCTCTCGGTCCTCGCCTCGATCGCGACCGGCATCGCGATGTTCGGCGCGTCGGTGTTCCTCAGCCAGTACATGCAGATGGCACGCGGCGCGACGCCGACCGAAGCCGGGCTCATGACGATCCCCATGATCGGCGGACTCCTCGTCTCATCGGTCGTCGTCGGCCAGCTGATCAGCCGTTTCGGCAGGTGGAAGAGCTACCTCGTCGTCGGATCGATCCTGCTCATCGCGGGTCTGTGGCTGCTCACGACGATCGAGTACGACACGAACTTCGTCCTCGTCTCGATCTACATGTTCCTCATGGGCGCCGGCGTCGGCATGACGATGCAGAACCTCGTGCTCGTCGTTCAGAACACCGCCCGACCCGAAGAGATCGGCGTCGCCTCATCCGGCGTCACCTTCTTCCGCAGCCTCGGCGGCACGGTCGGCGTGTCGGTCATGGGTGCGGCTCTGGCCACGACCGTCGCCGACCTCTTCACATCGAGCAAGGAGGCCCTGGCCACGGCCATCGAGAGTCTCGGTCCCGAGGGGGCCGCCGTCGCGGAGCAGCTGCAGTCCGGCGCACTCCCCGCCGTCCACTCGCTCCCCGCGAGCGTGCAGGTCATCGTCGAGGACATCTACGCGCAGGGGATCTCGAACTCGTTCCTGATCGCCGTGCCGTTCGCTCTCCTGAGCCTCATCGCTGTCATCTTCCTGCCGAACACGCCCCTCACCCGCATGACGACGAAGGAGCGCCTGGAAGCCGGCGAGGCCGATCTGGCGACGGTGTCGGCAGCCGAAGGAATGAGCTCGATCACAGCGACAGGTCCGATCCCGACGACGGATGCCACGGCTCGCCGCTCGCGCCGCGGCCGTCGCTGATGTCGACCCCGATGACCGGGCCCGACGCGCCTGACACCCGCGCAGACGCCGTGCGGGCGCTCGAGGCCGAGTTCGGCGAGCTGTTCACCCACGTGCGCCGACTCCTCGCCGGCAACGCCGACCGGATGAGCCCCGGCATGCTGCCCGGCGAGTACAAGGTGTTCACGACGATCGTGCGGCGCGAGCAGGTCACGCTGTCGGCCCTCGCCGACGCCCTCATGGCGGACAAGGGCCAGATCAGCCGCACCGTGCGCGGACTCGAGAAGCAGGGCTTCATCCAGCGCACACCCGATCCCGCCGACGGCCGCTCGAGCCTCCTCTCGCCGACATCGCTCGGCCTCGAACGACTCGCCATCGCCCGCGCGCCGCAGGAGGGCGGCATCCTCACGGCGCTCGAGGCCTGGTCGGTGGACGACATCCAGGATCTGACGCGCCTGCTGCACGCCCTCACGCAGGGAGGACCGGCGGCTCGGTGACGCGCACGGGCCGCCCGACGGCCCGGGAATCCGATTGACTGGATGCTGCGCATCGCGCGCGCACGAAAGGACCCGTCATGACCTCGGCCTCAGCCACCGCCCCCCGCCTTCCGGAGCGCATGCGGGCGATCGTGTTCGACGCGCCGGGCGATCCGTCGGTGCTGCGCGAGACGACGCTCCCCGTCCCCGCTCCCGCGCTCAGCGAGCTGCTCGTGCGTGTCGTCGCCGCCGGCATCAATCCGATCGACGCGAAGACGCGCGGCGGCACGGGCGTCTCGGGACTCATCGAGTCGTTCCCGTCGACGCTCGGCTACGACGTGAGCGGCGTCGTCGTGCGAGCGCCGTACGAATCCCACCCGATGCAGCCGGGCACGCCCGTCTTCGGCATGGTGCCCTTCCCCCGCTCGGGCGGCACATACGCCGAGTACGTCGTACTCCCCTCGCTCTCTGCGGCGCTCAAGCCCGAATCGCTGTCGCACGCCGAGGCGGCCGGGGTGCCGCTCGCGGCGCTCACCGCGTGGGGTCTCGTCGTCGACACCGCCCGGGCGCACGCGGGTCAGCGCATCTTCATCCACGCCGGGGCGGGCGGCGTGGGCCACGTCGCCGTGCAGCTCGCGGCGCATTTCGGAGCGCACGTGACGGCGACCGGATCGGAGCGCAATCTCTCATGGTTGCGCGAGCTCGGTGCATCCGAGGTCGTCGACTACCGCACGACGCGCTTCGAAGACGTCGTGAGCGACGTCGATGTCGTGATCGATCTCATCGGCAACGTGCGCGACGACACCGGCACGCGCTCGCTGGGCGTCCTGCGTCCCGGCGGCCTCTACATCCCCGTCGCGACGGGGTCCTGGCCGGACTACGCCGCCGCGGCGCATGCGGCGGGGGTTCGTGCGACCTCGTACAAGGTCATCCCCGACGGGCGCGCCCTCGCGACGATCGCCGGGCTCATCGACAGCGGCAGCCTGCGGATCCACGTCGACGACGTCTTCGATCTGTCGGATGCCGCCGCGGCCCACGCGCTCCTGGAGCAGGGTCACGCGCGCGGGAAGATCGTCCTTCGCGTCAGCGACGACTGATCACGCGTCAGGCGGGGCGGTAGGTCGAGACCATCGGGCAGTCGAACGGGTCGCGCGCGGCCAGCCCCACGCGGTTGAGGTACTCGATCACGATGCCGTAGGACTGCAGGATCGTCGTCTCGGTGTAGGGCACGTTGAGCGTGCGGCACTGCTCCATGACGATCTCGCGCGTCTTGGCGAGGTGCGTGCGCGGCATGCTCGGGAACAGGTGGTGCTCGATCTGGTAGTTGAGTCCGCCCATGAGCCACGTCGCCCACCAGCCGCCCGAGACGTTGCGCGAGGTGCGGACCTGCTTCGTGAAGAAGTCGAGCTTCGCATCGGGCGCGATGACGGGCATCCCCTTGTGGTTCGGAGCGAACGACGCCCCCATGTAGACGCCGAAGACGGCGAGCTGCACGCCGAGGAACGCGAACGCCATTCCGAGCGGGAGGAAGAAGAAGACGGGACCGACGAAGACGGTGAACCGCAACGCGATGAGGCCGAGCTCGCGCCAGCGGTCCTTGACGGGACCGCGGCTCAGCAGGTGCTTCAGGCCCAGGTAGTGCAGGTTGAGTCCCTCGAGCGTGAGGAGCGGGAAGAACAGCCACCCCTGCTTGCGCGTGATCATGCGGCGCAGGCCGCGTGCCGTCGCCGCATCCTCGTCGAGGAACGAGATCGTGTCGATCTCGATGTCGGGGTCCTTGCCGACGCGGTTCGGGTTGGCATGGTGGCGCGTGTGCTTGGTCGTCCACCACGACAGGCTGATGCCGACGATGCCGTTCGCGAGCAACCGGGCGAGCCGGTCGTTGGCGGGCCCGGCCGTCAGGATCTGTCGGTGGGCGGCTTCGTGCGCGAGGAAGGCGACCTGGGTGAACAGAATGCCGAGGGCACCCGCGATCAGCAGCTGGAACCAGCTGTCTCCGAGCAGCACGAAACCGGTGATGGCGCCGCCGAAGCCCAGAGCGATCAGGACACCGACGAAGGCGTAGAACCAGGGCGCACGACGCAGCAGACCGCTCTCGCGCACCACCTGAGCCACATCCGTGTATGCCCGCGCCATCGGCGGGAAGTCAGCGGTGCCGGCGTAGGTCTGCCGAACAGGACCGAGCCGAGGCTCGAGGGTGGTGGCGGAGATGAACGCACCTGCTCTTTCGATCGGGACCAGTCGGCCGCAAAAGCCAAAGGCAGTCGCCGATCGCTGAGGTCTACGCTACGCGGCCCACATGTCGCGGACGGCATGTTGAGCGGGTCAGATCACGCGGTCGTTGCCGCCGTCGACGCTCAGGTGCGCGCCCGTCGTCGCGGGGAACGATTCGCAGAACGCCACGACCGCCTCGGCCACCGTCGCACTGCGCACCTCGACGCGCAGCAGGTTGCGCGTGCGGTACTGGTCGACCGTCAGGCCGTAGTGCGCGGCTCGCGCCTCGAGCAGCTCGGGGCTCCAGATGGCGGTGTCGAACACCGCATCCGGTTCGACCTGGTTGACGCGAATGCCGTCCTCTGCCCACTCCAGTGCGGCGACCCGCGCCAGCTGTGCCGCGGCGGTCTTGCTCGCCGAGTAGGCCGCGACGCCCGGGCCGGGCGCTGCGACGTTCTTCGTCGACACGAGGACGACGCGACCGCCGCGCGGCGAGCGCGCGAGGAGCGGATGCACCGCCCTCAGCAGTCGCGCCGGGGCGGTGACGTTGACCCGGAAGGCCCGGTCCCACACGTCGTCGTCGAGCTCGGCGATGGGCTGCGAGGGCGGGAAGATGCCCGCCGCGATCACGACGATGTCGACTCCGCCGAACTCGCGCACGGCGAGATCGAGCGCTTCGTCGATGACCGCGGAATCGCTCACGTCTCCGACGACGCCGCGCCATGCGTCACCGGCCACGACCGAGGTCACGTCGGGCGAGAGGTCGATGCCGACGACGGCGGCGCCCTCGGCCGACAGCTGCTCGGCGACGGCGCGGCCGATGCCCGACGCGGCGCCCGTCACGATGGCGACTTCGCCCGTGAGCGGCTTGCGTGTGCGCCCGGCGAGCTTGGCCTGCTCGAGGCTCCAGTACTCGATGTCGAACGAATCCGCTTCGTCGAGCGAGCGGTACCCACCCAGCCGGTCGGCGGCGTCGATGACGTCAATCGTGTGCAGCGCGACATCGGCGGTGACACGAAGCGCCGCGACGGACTCCCCCGCGAAGAGGCAGCCGAGGGCGGGGTCCATGATGACGCGCGGCGCCGGATCCAGCGGCGTGATCCCGGTCGTCGCGCGGGCGCGATTGCGGTCGACGTACGCACGGTAGGCCGCCGCATACGCGTCGACATCGCGCCCCACGAGGGGGCTGCGCTTCGTATACAGAACGTGCTCGGGCGTCGCCGTGCCGCGACCGGTGAGCTCGGTGAGATCGGCTCGGCGCGCGAACGCGTCGGCGCGCGCCGAGGCGGACTGCCGCAGCAGCATCGGACGCCCGGCCGCCTCGGACACCGCCTGACGCAGCGACGCGATCTCCGCGGAGTCGCCGGTTCGGGCGACCGTCGCGCCCGGGTCGCCCCAGTTCGCCACTCCGACGGCGGCCGACGCACGGTCGACGAGCTCGCGGTGCCGCGCGAGAACGGCGTCGGCGTCGTCACCGAAGGTGAAGAGTCCGTGGTTGGACAGCACGACGGCGTCGGCTCCACTCACATCCGTGTTCGCGATGAGGCGGGCGAGCGGGAATCCGGGCATGACGTACGGCAGCACGAGGACACCGTCGCCGAGAGCTTCGGCGATGTCCGCGGCCGCGACGTCGCGGTTGGTGAGCGACACGATCGCGTCGGCGTGCGAGTGCAGAACCACCCTGCCCGGCAGATACGCGTGCAGCAGCGCCTCGATGGAGGCCGTCGGCGCCGACGCGTCGAGCGAGGCCTGGCGCAGCTCGTTGACCATCGTCGCGTCATCGAGCTCGTCGAGCTGCAGGATCTCGTCCAGTCGCGCGCGACGCAACGGCGCGAACCCGGCCGCCTCGATCGTGCCGAGGTTCCAGCCGCTGCCCTTGACGAGCACGAGATCGACGGGCGCGCCCGTCACATCCATGCCGACCGTCTTGATCGAGGTGTTCCCCCCGCCGTGGAGCACGTACGAAGGGTCACCGCCGAGGTCGCGACTGACGCGCACGATGTCGTCGAGGGCGGTCCGGTGGTCGATCGAAGTCATGCTGAGGCCTCCCAGACCGCATCCATCGCCGCGAGCACGCGGTCGAACGTCGCCGCCTGCCGCTCGTAGTCGACCGCGCACTCGCCGGGGACGACGACGAGCGCGGGGTCGGGTTCGGTGTTCCACGCGCCGGTGTCCATGCCGACGCCACGCGCTGCCAGCCAGGCGACGCCACGCGCGCCGAGCTCGGTGCCGAGCTGTCGCCGCATGGGGTGGCCCACGACATCGGCGAACATCTGCGCCCACAGCGCGTTCTTCGCGCCGCCTCCGGCCAGTGTCCACGGACCGTCCGAGACGGCGGCACCGCTCGAGCGCACCTTGTCGAGCTGGACACGGTGGTATTGGGTGATGCCCTCGGCCACGGCGCGCGCGACGTGCGCGTACCCGTGACTGCCCTTGATGCCGATGAACGTGCCCGAAGCGCCGAGGTGCTCGGGAGCGCCGTGGATGAACGGCAGGAAGAGCAGCCCGTCGGCGAGCGGCGGCGCCTTGTGGCCCGCGTCGAGCAGGTCGCGGGGAGTGACGGGAATAGTCGCGCTCGCGCCGAGCAGCCCGGCGGCCCACTCGATGCTGGCAGCCGATGTCGGGGCGACCTCCATCGCGAGCATCGCGGTCGGATCGGGCAGGAGGGCGTTGATCGTCACGCGCGGCGGCTCGGTGTCGGCGGGCACGACGACGCTGTTGATCGCCCAGGTGCCCACGATGACCGTGACGTCGCCGAGTGTCGTCGAGCCTGCTCCGAGCGGGCTGGCGACGCAGTCCATGCAGCCGGCGACGACGGGCGTGCCGGCGGGGACACCCGTGCGAACCGATGCCGCCTCGGTGACCGCGCCCGCGATGTCGTCCGAGCTTCGCAGCTCGGGGAACAGGCGCGCCGTGTCGGCGGGAAGGCCCAGCAGATCGAGCACGGCCGGCTCGTAATCGCGGGTCTTCAGGTTGACCAGGCCGCATCCCGACGAATCGGACAGGTCAGCGCTCGCCGTTCCCGTCAGACATGCCGTGAGCCAGTCCTTGCACGTGAGAGCCCAGCGGGCGCGAGCGAGCGTCTCCGGCTCGTTGTCGTGCAGCCAGCGCAACACGACGGCAGGCTGCGCGGCCCAGGGCATCGATCCCGTCAGCAGGCGCACCCGCTCGACCTCGTCGGCATCGAGCGCCGCCACGACGCCCTCGGCTCGGTGGTCGGTCGACGCGATCGCGGCGCGCACGGGACGAAGATCCTCGTCTGCCAAGTACAGTCCGTTGCCGTGACCGGTCGCGCCGATCCCGGCGATGGTCCAACCCTCGCGTTCCAGCTCCGCCGTGAGATCGCGCAGCACGTCGGCGACGACGTCCCACAGCGCGTCCATGTCGACTTCCTGGCGTTCGCGCGACACCGCGACACGCGGATTGGGGGCCGACACGGTGCGGATCTCACGCCCGGACTCGTCGAAGGCGGCGGCCTTCGCCGAGGTCAGCCCGACATCGATGCCGATGACACAGGTGCTCATGATGGTTGTCGTCCTCTCCGCGCTCAGGGCGTTCCGGCCACGGCGGGCCGCGTTCGCAGCGCCCTCGGCACGAAGCGGCGAGCCGATTCACGGTAGCGCGCGATCTCGGACTCGGCGTGCTCCGGCGTCCACCCGGCGTAGGCGACGAGCACGGCGGCGGCTCGCGGCGCGCACGCGAGGCCGACGTCGCCGTTCAAGGCGATCACCGTTCGGCGCAGCAGGACGTCTTCGAGGCTCAGAGCCCCCTCCTCGCGCACGGCGTGCACGATCTCGGCGGCGATCGCGCCCGTTTCGTCGTCGATGACCTCTGCGAGGGTGGGATCGGATGCCGCGAGCATCTCGATGTCGCGAGCGAGCGCTCCGTAGACGTCGGCCAGTCGCGCGGCGCTGCGTGCGGGAAGCGCACTGCGCGCGACGAACGAGGCACGGAAGCGGGCGACGCTCTCGGCGGGAGCACCGGGGAAGCGCGCCTCGCGTGTCGGCGACGCTTCGCGCGGCATCCCGAGCTGCTTCTCGATCTTGCGCAACACCTGCTCACCGAGGGCACGGTGCGTCGTGTACTTGCCGCCGATGACAGTCAGAAGCCCCGCGGAGTCGCCGTCGTGGGTGACGATCTCGCTGTCGCGGCTGACCGACGAAGGGTCGGTGAGGTCGGCGACATAGGGCAGCGGGCGGACACCCGAATACGACCAGAGCACGTCGTCGGGGGTGAGTCCCGCGTCGGGGATGATCGTGTTCACCGACTCCAGCAGGTACGCCACTTCGTCGTCGTCGATCGCGATGTCCTCGATCGATCCGTCGTACGGCAGGTCGGTCGTGCCGATCATGAACCGACCGTCCCACCAGGGCAGCACGAACATGGGCCGGCCGTCCTTCGGGGAGTCGAAGAAGACGCACGTGTCGGGAACGCCGGGGAAGGCGTCCACGATGAGGTGACTGCCCTTGGTCGGACCGATCCGGCGAGCGTGGGAACCGGCGAGGTCCAGCACGGAGTCGACCCAGGGTCCGGCCGAGTTGACGACGACGGGCGCACGCAGTTCGAGGTGCTCCCCCGTCTCGCGGTCGCGGTAGACGACACCGGCGATGCGGCCGCGTTCGCGCAGGAGCGCGGTGACGGGCGTGTGCGTGAGGATCGTCGCGCCGCGCCGGTCGGCGTCGATCGCGAGCTCGAGCGCGAACCGCTCCGTGACGGGGACGTGTGCGTCCTGGAAGAGCCCACCCCAGCGCACGCCCGCACGTGCGACCGACGGCCAGTCGCGCTTGAGTCGACCCGGCAGCACGATGCGGTTGAGCGGCAGGCGCTTGCCGATCGCGAGCACGTCGTGCAGGATCAGCCCGCACGACATGAGCCACCCGGGGGTCTTGTTCCACTTCGCGAACGGGATGAGCATGGGGTACGGCAGCACGAGGTGCGGCGCCGTCTTCAGCAGGATGTTGCGCTCGCGGATCGACTCGAACACGAGCGGGATCTCCAAGCGCGGCAGGTACTTGAGCCCCCCGTGGATGAGCCGGGTCGAGATGGCCGAGGTGCGGGCGGCGATGTCGTCGCGATCGATCATGACGACGTGCAGGCCGCGCGCGGCGGCTTCCCGGGCGATGGCCAGGCCGTTGATCCCCGCGCCGATGACGACGACGTCCGCCGTCCGGGGCGCGCTGTGGGTGCGCAGAGTGGGCATGTGGATCCTTCGACGCTGCGGGCGCCCCGAGGGGCGCCCGCAGACCGGTTCAGTGGGAGAGGGACTGGAAGAGGTCGAACGCCTCGGCGGGGGTGAGCCCGTCGTGCACGACCCCGCGCACGGCCGAGAGCATCGCGGCGGGGTGCTCGGACTGGAACACGTTGCGGCCCATGTCCACACCTGCGGCGCCCTCCTGGATCGCCTGGTACGCGACGCGCAGTGCCTCTTGCTCTTCGACCTTCTTGCCGCCGGCGATGACGATCGGCACGGGGCACGCGCTCGTGATCGTCTCGAAGCCCTCTTCGACGTAGTAGGTCTTCACGAAGGCCGCGCCGAGCTCGGCGCTGATGCGGGTCGCGAGACGGAAGTAGCGCGCGTCGCGCACCATGTCGCGCCCGACCGCCGTGACGGCCAGGACGGGGATGCCGGCAGCCTGGCCCTGGTCCACGAGAGTCGTCATGTTCTTGACCGACTTCGTCTCGTTCTCACCGCCGATGAACACCTGTACGGCCAGCGCGGCGGCATCCAGACGCACGGCGTCGTCGATCGAGACCGCGATCTCTTCGTTCGAGAGGTCGTTCAGCACGCTCGGCCCACCCGAGGCGCGCAGCACGATGCCCTTGCCGTTGTCGGCGGGGATCGTCGTGCGCAGCGCGCCGCGCGTGCACATGAGGGCGTCGGCCTGCGGGACGAGCGGCAGGATGGAGCGATCGAGTCGTTCCAGTCCCGACGTCGGGCCCTGGAAGTACCCGTGGTCGAAGGCGAGCATGACGGTCTTGCCGTCGGCGGGGTCGAAGACACGCGAAAGCCGTGCGCGCATGCCCCAGTCCTGGCCCGCCTGCCCCTTGAGGTGGAAGCCGTCGTGCGTCGCGATCGCGCCCGAGAAGTCGGTTCCGTCGCGGAGGTCGTCGAGGTCAGCCATGAATGGGCTCCTTCTCTGTTGTGGTGGTGGGCGTCGCGGTGCGCGAGCCCGGGGTCATCGATGCACGCAGGCGTCGGATGCTGCTTCTGCCTGTGCCGGTCGCGGTTGACGCGACGACGACGACGAGCACGACCAGGACGCCCTTGAGGACGTTCTGGGCCCCGACGGACCACCCGACGAGGTTGAGCAGGCCCGAGAGCAGCACGAAGAACAGCGCACCCGTCCACGCGCCGACGGGCACGGGCCGGCCGCCCGAGATGAGCGTGCCGCCGATCACGACGACGGCGATCGAGTCGAGCATGTAGGAGGTGCCGAGAACGGTGCTCGGTGAGATGAAGGCAGCGAGGAGACCGCCGACGAGGCCCGCGAAGCCCGCGCTCAGCAGGTACGCCGTCGCCGTGACGGCGGCGACCTTGAGGCCCGCGCGCTCCGCCGCGCGCTCGCTCTGACCGACGGCGACGATGGACAGGCCGAGACGCGTGTGGCGCAGCACGAACCAGATGACGATCGTGACGAGCACGACGAGGATCGCGATGAGCGGGACGCCGAGGACCTTGGCGTTGACGAACGCGCGCAGCGCCGGATCGGCCGAGCTTCGTGCCGAGTCGGCGAGCAGCAGCGTCGCGCTGGTCACGACGAGACTCGTCGCGAGCGTCGCGATGATGGGCGGGACGCGCAGCAGAAGGATCGCCGCGACGCTCACGAGCCCCGCGACGACCCCCGCGCCGGCCGCCGCGACGAGTCCGACGAGGGGGCCCGCCGTGGCTCCGACGGCGACCGAGACGTACGACGACATCGAGACGATCGTGCCGACCGAGACGTCGATGTTGCCGGGCCCGAGCGTGATGACGAGCATCTGCCCGAGCGCGACGAGCACGAGGAAGGGCGCGAGCGAGAGCGCCTGCGTCAGCGGGTCGAAGGGCGCGCCCGGGCGCACGGCGACGATGAGCGCCCATACCGCGAGCACGCCGATGAGCGACCAGCCCCACGCCGGCCAGCTGAATCCGCGACGAGCGCGCGGGGCGGAGTTGTCGATCGCGGTCATCGTACGAACCTCTCGGTGATGATGCGGCCGGCCAGCACGGCGATGACGATGAGTCCCTGTGCGGCGGACTGCAGGCTGGAGGGCAGGTTGATGAGACTGAGCAGCACGGTGATGAGGCCCAGCGTGACGGCGCCCAGCGTCGTGCCGATCGGCATCGCGCGGCCTCCGGCGAAGGTGCCTCCGCCGAGGATGACCGCGGCGATCGTCATGAGCGTGTACTCGCTCGCGGCGTTGATGTCGCCGGACCAGGTCTGCGAAGCGAGCAGGAGACCCGCGACGATCATGAAGGCGGCGGCGATCACGTAGGCCGTGACCCGGGTGCCGATGAGGGAGACACCGGCTTTCTCGAGCGTCGGCGCCTGCGAGCCGAGCGCCCGCATCCTGGTGCCCACCTGGGCCCGGCGCGTCACATACCAGGCCACGAGCGTCGCGATCACGATGAAGATGATCGGCGCGGGGAACCATGTCGGACGCCACGTCGAGATGACGGAGAGCCATTCCGGCGTCGCACCGCCGGGCGTCGGCCGGATCTGCAGGCCCACCCCCAGCCATACGAAGGACATCCCGAGGGTGATGATGATCGACGGCACACCGCGGCGCTGCACGACGTAGGCGATCAGGGCGTACGCGACGAAGATGCCGACGATCGACAGCACCGCCATGACGGGCGCTTCCAGGAAGAGCGTTGCGGCGATCACCGTCACGAGACCGACGAGATAGCCGACGCTCAGGTCGATGTCGCCGACGCTCATGATGATCATCTGGGCGTGCGCGGCGAGCACGAGCGGCACCGACGACATGAGCATGAGCGTCAGGCCGGGAACGCTCAGGATGCCGGGCTGGAGTGTCGCCGTCACGATGAAGATGGCGATGAGGGCGACGAGCGACAGCAGGGCCGGCGAGCCGTTGACAGCGCCGACGCGCAAGCGCTGCGCGGTCGTGGGGAAAGAAGCGGTGGCGGTGCTCATCGTGCGTGCTCCTGAGTGCGATCGTCGCTGCCGAACGAATCGGCGATGATGCGGTCCTCCGTGATGTCCTCGCCGGCCAGCTCGCTCACGATGCGGCCGGAGCGGAAGACATAGACGCGGTCGCAGTGAGCCATCTCGCCGTTCTCGGTCGAATACCAGACGATCGAGCGTCCCCGCGACGCTTCGACGCGCATCAGGGCGTAGAGCTCGTTCTTGGTCGAGACGTCGACGCCGCGGAACGGGTCGTCCAGCAGCACGAGCGTCGCGTCGGTCGCGAAAGCGCGGGCGACGAGCACCTTCTGCTGGTTCCCGCCCGACAGCGACATGATCGGGGCGGGTGCCCCGCCCTTGATCTTGAGCCGCTGCACCCACTCGCCGGCGAGTGCGCGTTTCGCGCCGGATCGGATGACGCCGGCCACCGCGAGGTCGCGCGAGGCCGAGACGGTCAGGTTGTCGGCGACGCTCCACAGGGGGAAGACGCCGCTGGTCTGACGATCGCCGGGCACATAGGCGCGGCGTTTGGCGACGGTGACTCCGCGGGCCCGCGTCCACAGGCGCCGCAGGAGCGCATCCTGTCCGTGGCCGGCGAGACCCGCGAGGCCGACGATCTCGCCGGGCTGGACGACGAACGGGACCGAGCCGTCGTCGCGCAGTCGCGCGACGGTTCCTTCGTGGGCGATGTCGGTGGGCTCACTCGTCGTGACGCGCCGCATCGTGGCGGTGTCGGCGTGGACCTCGCCGCCCATCGTCGTGAGGAGGCCTTCCTCAGTGGCATCCGCTGCCGGAAGCGTCTCGACGATGCGGCCGTCCTTCATGACGGCGATTCGGTCGGCGTTGGCGAGGACCTCCTGCATGCGGTGCGAGATGAGCACCATGCTGACGCCGGATGCGGTCAGCTCGCGCAGGTGCGCATAGAGCTGTCGCGTCGCATCGACGCTCAGCGACTCGGTCGGCTCATCGAGGATCAGCATCGCGAGTTTCGGCGTGCACAGCGCGCGGGCGATCTCGACCATCTGGCGCTGCGCCATCGTGAGATCGCTCGTACGGCGCAGAATCGCGACGCCGTGACCGGGGAAGACGTCGTCGAGCTTCTCGGCGACGCGGTGCTCGGCGGTGCGCTTCCAGGAGAGGCCGCGCGCTGCGCCATCGGACAGCGCGATGTTCTCGGCGACCGTCAGGTCGGGGCACAGCGCCAGCTCCTGATAGATCATGCGCACCCCCGCCCGGGCGGCGGCGCGCTGATCCCACGCACCGCCGCCGCGCCAGGAGACGAGGCCGGTGTTCGGCTGCTCGCGGCCGGCGAGCACGCGCATGAGGGTGCTCTTTCCGGCGCCGTTGTGGCCGACCAGACCGAGGATCTCTCCCGCGTTGACGGTGACGTCGATCCCCGTGAGGGCCGTCGTGCTGCCGTACCGCTTGGACACGTCCGTCGCGGTGAGGACGATGCCGGCCGCTCGGGGCGGTGCGGCGCTGTCGCGCCGTGTCGCGGATGTCATCGAGTGTGCTCCTTCGGACTGGTCGGCCGTCGACTACTTCTGCAGCGCCGGGGCTTCGACGCTCTCCCCGGCCGCGAGGGCTGCGAGGGCCGCTTCGATCGAGGCGTCGTCCCAGGCGTTGGCGGCGTACTCGTCGGTGCTGAGCTCGGCGACCCAGTAGTCCAGGTCCTCCTGCGCGATCTTCACGAGCGGCAGCACGACCTCGGCCGGAACCTCTTCGCCGCGCTCCTTCGCGAGGGCGACGTAGATCGCGGCGACGACCTGACCGGGATCGGTCAGCGCGGCGAACGAGCCGTTGTCGAGGCCGCTCTCCTGCCAGAAGGCCAGCGACTTGCCGTCGGTGTCGAAGACGACGACCGGCGCCTCACGGCCCGCCGACTCGAAGGCCTGCACGATGCCCATGCCGCCGATGCAGCCCGGGACGGCGGCGATCTCGGGCAGCGAGCCGATGATCCCGACGATCTCCTTCTGAGCCGTCGCCGAGTCGCAGAAGCCGTTGATCTCGGCAGCGACGGTCACATCGGGGTAGTCCGCGAGGATCTCCTGCTGGCGAGCGTGGAACGCCTCTTCGGGCTGAGAGCCCACGACACCGCGGTTGATGACGATGTTGCCGGTGCCGCCGATGGCCTCCAGCGCCGGCTCCAGCGAGTCGGCACCCCACTGGCCGTACTCGTTGCGCACGACGGTGCCGCAGCTGGTGTCCATGTCGGCGTCGAGGATGATGACGTTGATGCCTGCGCTGCAGGCTTCTTCGATGACCGGCACGAGCGCACTGGAGCTCGCCGGGATGACCATGAGCACATCCGGGTTCTGCAGCATGAGGCTGCGGATCTGCGAGGCCTGCTCGGTGGCGCTGTTTTCGCCCGGGGCGTTGACGACGGAGTACTCCGACACGACACCCTCGGCCTTGAGCTCTTCGGCGACGGTCTCGAACTTGTCAATGAGCGTCAGACGCCATCCGTTGACGAAGCCGTTCGACAGGGCGATCTTCAGCCCTTCGGGCTCGCCGCCGGCCGTCGTGTCGCCCGCGTCGCCCGTGCCGCCGGCGCAGCCGGCGATCAGCAGGGCAGCGGCTGCCGCTGCGGTCACCGCGGTGGCCGCGCGGCGGATTCCGGTGAACTTCATTGTCATTGCCTCCTGGTTTCGCTTCGTCGCGATATGACGAGCGCTCTGTATCTTGGCGCCAGGTCTGTCAACCTGTTACAACCAACCTGTCATGATGAGTTGGTGATGACTAACATAGGCATGAGCGAGGAAGCTGTCAATCGCGCGCGATACGCTCTCATCACTGCGCGTGCCGGATCGAAGGAGCCCCGCTATGCCGACACCTGCCACCTATGTCGCCCTCGACCGCGAAGCCGATATCCCGCTGTGGCAGCAGCTCGCTCGCGTCCTGCGCGAAGAGATCGAGCAGGGTCTGCTGCGGGCTGACCAGGCCCTCCCCTCCGAATCGGAGCTCATCGACCGCTACGCCGTGTCGCGAACGGTCGTGCGCGAGGCGCTCGCGGATCTCGTGCGCGGCGGGCTCATCTACAAGGTCCGCGCGCGCGGCTCCTTCGTCTCACCCCGGCGGCCCGACCTGAAGTTCATCGGGTCGATGACCGGGTCCTCCGATGACCTGTCCTCCACCGGACGCAGCGTCACGACCCGGGTCATCGACTTCGAGGTCGGGACCGCCGATGCGAGCGACGCCGAAGCACTCCGGATCACCGAAGGCTCTTCCGTCGTGCGCCTGCGACGACTGCGCAGCGTCGACGGCACCCCCTGGCTGCTCGTGGACACCGTGCTGCCATACGACCGCTTCCCCACTCTCGGTCGGGCGAACCTCGAGAACCGCTCGCTGTACGAGCACCTGCGGCGGCACTTCGGCGTGCAGCCGAGCGGTGCCGACCGATGGATCAGCGCCGTCATGCCCTCACCCGAAGACGCCGACCTGCTGCAGCTGGGGACGGGCCAGCCCGTGCTGTCGATCGAGTCGGTCGCGTGGGATGCCGACGGCGTGCCGTTCGAGAGGTACAGCGCCCTGCACCGCAGCGACGAGTCCCGGTTCTACGTCGGCATCCGGTAGCCGCTCACACGGTCGCGAGCACCCGCCGCCCCTCGGCCACGATCTCATCGGCGATCGCGCCGAGCAGCGGTGAGCGCAGGTTCCACTGCTGCCAGTGCAGCGTCACGTCGACGGGCGGGCCGCCGAGCGGCACGAGGTCGCCCGCGGCCAGCGGTCCGCGCGACTGGAACGTGGGCAGCAGCGCCCATCCGAGCCCGAGCAGCGTCGCCGCGGCGAAGTCGCTCGATGCCGGGACGTAATGCCGCGGCGGGGCGGCCGGAGCGACGCCCCGCGCCGCGAGCCACTGCGCCTGCAGGTCGTCTCGGCGGTCGAAGTCGATGAGGGGTGCGGCGGCCAGGGCCGCGGCATCCGGTCCGTCCGGAAACCACCGCTCGACGTACGCGGGGGTCGCGACGGCCTCGTAGCGCATGGCACCCAGCGTCGAGACGCGGCACCCCGCGACGGGCTCGGCGCGCGACGTGACAGCACCCATGACGGTGCCGGATTCGAGCAGGGCGGCCGTGAAGTCCTGATCGTCGCGGTGCAGATCGAACACGACGGGATGCCGCTGGGCCAGCCGCGCGAGCGGTTCGAGGAACCACGTCGCGAGCGAATCGGCGTTGACCGCGAGCGGCACCGAGGTGCGCACGTCGCCGTCGGGGTCGGCGCCCAGTGCGGCGATGGTGTCGTGCTCGAGCAGGGCGGCTTGACGTGCGAGCCGCACGACGGCGACGCCCGCCTCGGTCGGCCGCGCCGGCTTGGAGCGGATCAGCACCGTGCGCCCGAGCATCTCCTCGAGCGCCTTGATGCGCTGGCTGACGGCGGAGGGGCTGACGTGCAGTCGCCGCGCCGCGGCATCCAGCGTGCCTTCGTCGAGCACGACAGCGACGGTCTCGGCGAGCTCGAAGGGAATCCTCATCATCAGTCACACTAATGCTCCTGAAGAATCATGAGCTGGACTGAGCCGCGCGTCGGCCATAGCGTCGAAGACGTGCTCACCTCGATCCTCGCCGGCCTCGGCCTCGGTCTCTCCCTGATCATGGCGATCGGGGCGCAGAACCTCTTCGTGCTGCGGCAGGGGCTGCGTCGTGAGCATGTCTTCGTCGTCGCCGCGATCTGCGCCGTGTCGGATGCGACGCTCATCGTGCTCGGAGTCTCAGGTGTCGGCCTCGTGCTGCAGGCGGTTCCCTGGCTCGTCGACGTCGTGCGCTGGGCGGGCGCCGTCTTCCTCGTCGCCTATGGCCTCCTCGCGGCCAAGCGCGCCTGGCGCCCGAGCGGCGAAGCGTTCGTCGCGGCCGAGACCGAACGGCGCGACGGCCCGGGCACGATCACGACGCGCACGCGCCTGGCGCCCGTCGTGCTCACGACGCTCGCACTGACGTGGCTCAACCCGCACGTCTACCTCGACACGGTCTTCCTCCTCGGCTCGATCGCCAGCACCCACGGCGACGGCCGCTGGTGGTTCGCGTTCGGCGCCGTGCTCGCGAGCATCGTCTGGTTCTTCGGGCTCGCGTACGGCGCTCGCTTCCTCGGCCGCTGGCTGTCGACGCCCCGCGCCTGGCGCGTCGTCGATGCCGTCATCGCGGTCGTCATGATCGCGCTGGGCATCTCGCTCGTCCTCCCCCGCTGACCCACCCGCTGCGCGGATTCGAGGGCGTCCGGCACGATAGGGGGATGAAGCGTGTGCAGGTCGTTGTCCGCGGCACGGTCCAGGGGGTCGGCTACCGGTACACGATGCGCATGATCGCGAGGGACGCCGGCGTCTCGGGCTGGGTTCGCAATCGTCGCGACGGAAGCGTCGAGGCCGAGGTCGAGGGCGAGGACGCGCAGGTCGACGACGTGCTCGAGTGGATGGCGGAGGGACCGCCCGGCTCGCGCGTCGAGTCGGCCACCGTGACGGAGTCCGCACCCACGGGCGCGACCGGTTTCGAGGTGCGCGCGACCGCGTGAGCGGACGTCATCCCGGCACGCCGGCCGCGAGCTCGGCGAAGACCTCGTCGGCGCGCTCGCGCGTCGCCAGCGGCGCCCCCTGCCCCGCCCACAGCGACAGCAGGTCGCCGCCGTCGCGGCGTGCCGCCTCGGCGCGGAAGACGCCCGTGAGCCAGTTCTGCGCCGGGAATGGTGCGATGGCCCCCGAGGCTTCGATGTCGCGCATCGCACGATTGGGGATGCCGCGGGCGAGTCGGCCGCTCATCGCCCGGGTCAGCACGGTGTCCTCGGCCGCGGCTCGCGCGATCGCGCGCCGGTGCGCCTCGGTCGCGGCGGATTCGCGCGTGCGCAGGAACGCCGTGCCCACCTGCACCCCCGACGCGCCGAGCGCGAAGGCCGCCGCCACGCCGCGCCGGTCGGCGACGCCCCCGGCCGCGATGACGGGCACGCCCACCGCGTCGACGACCTGCGGCACGAGGGCGAACGTTCCCACGAGCGAGTTCTCGGCCGCACGCAGGAACGACACGCGGTGCCCCGCAGCCTCGGCCCCCGTCGCGACCACCGCATCGACGCCCGCCTCGTCGAGCGCGACGGCCTCGGCGACCGTCGTCGCCGTGCCGACGATTCGGATGCCGCGGCGATGCGCGGCACCCACGAGCTCCCGGCTCGGGGCGCCGTAGACGACGCTCACGACCGCGGGTGCGGCATCCATCACCGCCTGCACCTGGTCGGCGATGTCGGGCAGGAACCTCTCCGGGAGCGTCGGCGGCGCGACGCCGACGGCGTCGTAGAGCGGAGCGAGCGCAGCCAGCGCCGATGTGAGTTCGACATCGGCGGGCGTCACCTCGTCACCGGTGGGCAGCCACAGGTTGACCGCGAACGGCTTCGGGGTCGCGGCCTTCACCGCGGCGATCGTCTCGGTGATGCGGTCGGGCGCGTACCCGTAGAGACCGTAGGAGCCCAGGCCTCCCGCTTCGCTCACGGCGCCCGTGAGCGAGACCGACGACAGTCCGCCGAACGGGCCGAGCACGATCGGCACGTCGATTCCGAACAGGTCCTGCAGGCGGCGCGGCATGCCCTCGACGGTACTCCCCCACCGACGACGAAGGACCCCACCCACGGGTGAGGTCCTTCGTTCGGTTCCTGAGCCTGTGCTCGGTTCCTGAGCCTGTCGAAGGATCAGATGACGTTGACGTCCAGCGGGATGCCGGGGCCGAACGTGGTCGACACCGCACCCTTCTGGATGTAACGGCCCTTCGCGCTCGACGGCTTCAGACGCACGATCTCTTCGAGAGCGGCGTTGAGGTTCTCGTCGAGCTGCTCGGCCGTGAACGACGCCTTGCCGACGATGAAGTGCACGTTGGCGTGCTTGTCGACGCGGAACTCGATCTTGCCGCCCTTGATCTCCTCGACGGCCTTGGCCGCGTTGGGGGTCACGGTGCCGGTCTTCGGGTTCGGCATGAGGCCACGGGGACCGAGGACCTTTCCGAGGCGTCCGACCTGACCCATGAGCTCAGGGGTCGAGACGGCCGCATCGAAGTCGGTCCATCCGTCGGCGACCTTCGCGATGAGCTCGGCGCCGCCGACCTCATCAGCGCCCGCCGCGATCGCGGCCTCGGCGGCCGGACCCGTCGCGAAGACGATGACGCGGGCGGTCTTGCCCGTGCCGTGCGGCAGCATGACGGTGCCGCGCACCATCTGGTCGGCCTTGCGCGGGTCGACCGAGAGCTTGAGGGCGACCTCGACGGTGGAGTCGAACTTCGACGAGCCGGTCTCCTTCGCGAGAGCGACGGCCTCGGTCGGCGTGTAGAACGTGTCGGCGGCGATCTTCGCCGCGGCGGCCTTGTAGGCCTTGGACTTGTGTGCCATGTCTATTCCCCTCAGCCCTCGACCGTGATGCCCATGGAGCGAGCCGTGCCGGCGATGATCTTCATCGCGGCGTCGACATCGTTCGCGTTGAGGTCGGGCTGCTTGGTCTCGGCGATCTGGCGCACCTGATCCTTCGTGAGCTTGCCCACCTTGGCGGTGTGCGGCGTCGCCGATCCCTTGCCCACGCTGGCGGCCTTCTTGATGAGCTCTGCCGCGGGCGGGGTCTTCAGGATGAACGTGAAGCTGCGGTCCTCGTAGACGGTGATCTCCACGGGGATGACGTTGCCGCGCTGCGACTCGGTCGCGGCGTTGTACGCCTTGCAGAACTCCATGATGTTGACGCCGTGCTGACCGAGCGCGGGCCCGATCGGCGGCGCCGGGTTGGCTGCACCGGCGTTGATCTGAAGCTTGATCAGGCCGGTCACCTTCTTCTTCGGTGCCATTCTTCTTCCTTTCGATCGAATCGGATGCTGCTGCATCCGGTTCTCCCGCACATCCGGCCTTTCCGGAGTGCGGTGTCTTGTGGGTCTCGATACGGCGGCTGCGCCGCCTACTCGACCTTGCGCCGAGTCGCATCAACGCTGCTGCGCAGCATTGATCCGCCTCGCTACAACTTTGTGACCTGGTCGAACGAGAGCTCGACGGGGGTCTCACGCTCGAAGAGCGAGACGAGGACCGTGAGCTTGCCGCTCTCGGGCTTGATCTCGCTGATCGTGCCGGGAAGACCCGCGAACGAGCCCTCCTTGATCGTGATGGTTTCGCCGACCTCGAAGTCGACCTCGGCGGGGATGACGCGCGCCGCGGCGCCGCCGGCCTGCTTCGTGGCGGCCCCGCCCTTGGCGGGAGCGACGTCCTTGATCTCGACGAGGCTCTTCAGCATGTTGAAGGCTTCTTCGAAGCGCAGCGGGGTGGGGTTGTGCGCGTTGCCCACGAACCCGGTCACGCCCGGCGTGTGACGCACGACCGACCAGGTGTCCTCGTTGAGCTCCATGCGCACGAGCACGTAGCCGGGGATCCGGACGCGCGTGACCATCTTGCGCTGTCCGTTCTTGATCTCGACGACGTCCTCCATCGGGACCTCGATCTGGTAGATGTCTTCCTCGACCTCGAGCGTCGACTTGCGCTGCTCGATGTTGGCCTTCACCTTGCGCTCGAATCCGGCGTAGGAGTGGATGACGTACCACTTGCCCGGCAGGCTCCGCAGATCGGCGCGGAAGGCCTCGTACGGGTCCTCTTCCTCGGACTCGTCAGCGTCTTCGGACGCATCGGCGACCTCTGCGGCGTCAGCGGGCGAGACGCTCGCTTCGACCTCGTCGACGACCTCGGCCGCGGCGGCGACCTCGTCGACGACCGCGGGGTCGAGCACGGGCGCGTCTTCATCGCCGTTGACGTCGGGGCCGTCGTACGGCGCCACGTCGTCGGCGTGGTCGGCCTGGTACTCGGCCACCTCGTCGGCGATGGATTCGTTGAGGGCCTCTGCGGCGGCCTCGGCCTCTGCGGCCTCGTCGATGTTCAGGGCGTCGTTCACGATCGCGTCAGCCTCCGGGTCGTCGATGTCGATGTCGTCGTTGTCGGAGAGGTCTTCGCTGTTCGAGTCGTCCACGATGTGCAGTGCGACGTGCTCCGCGGGCTCGACCGAGCGCTCCTCTTCCGCGAGGACGTTGCCCTCCTGGGCTTCGTCGTCTTCAGAGGACTGCTCTGCGGCCGTAGCCCAGTCCACGTCGTCGTTAAATCTTTCAGACACTTCGTTAACTTCCATTCCGTGGGCGGATGCTGCGATCCTGCCCGCGTCGTGAATCAGCTCAGGCGGGGATGCCGAAGACGACCGTCGTGACCCAGACGAACAGCAGGTCGAGGCCGTAGACGAACGCCATCATGACGACGACGAACCCCAGCACCACCAGCGTGTACTTCAGCAGCTCCTGGCGAGTCGGCGTGACGACCTTGCGCAGTTCTGCGAACACCTGACGGATGAACAGCACGATGCGCGCGAAGGGGTTGAGCCTCTTCTCGCGTGATCCGCCGCTCGAAGCGACGATCTCGCCGCCCGGCTCGTCCTGCATCATCGATGTCACCTGATTTACCTTCCGTGTGTCAGAGCGTGTCGGCGCGACTGCCGACAGCGCTGACGCGCAGGGCGGACAGGAATCGAACCTGCAACCTGCGGTTTTGGAGACCGCTGCTCTGCCAATTGAGCTACCGCCCTAGAGACCCTGGGGATCTCAGGTTGCCTGCATGCGGTCGCCGCGACCATGTTCCGGGAAGCACCCGAAGCGCGGGCACGGCGAAAAAATGCAGACTTCAACTGCACCATCCAGTGTACGGCATGCCTTCCACGCCCGCGAACCGGATCAGTACTGCTGAACGCCGTATCGATCGGGCTCCTCGGCGCGTTCGAAGGCGCGCCCCGTGAGCGATGTCGCCGTGACGCGCACGTAGGTGTATTTCAGCGTCGGGATCCAGGGCGTCAGGCCGAGCCCGTCGGCGCGTTCGACCTCTGCCGACGTGTCGAGCACGTGCGCCCGGCCGCGCAGCACGACGCTCCAGGCATCCGTGTCGGTGTGATCGTCGACCTCGAAGAGCACTTCGTCGTTGGCGGTCAGCTCGAACAGCTTGCTGCCCTGCGCGGTGCGGAACAGCACGGCGTCGCCGTCGACGACGTAGTTGACCGGGAAGATGTCGATGACCTCACCCACGCGAGTGACGAGCCGCCCGAGCTCCTGCCCGCGCAGACGCTCCCAGCATTCGTCGTCGTTCAGGCGGACGACGGGATCTTTGCGTGCATCCATGACTCCATCCTGCCCCTTCCTCGCACCCCGCGATACCTCTCCCCCGCCCGGTTCGCCGCGGTGCTCGCCCCGCCCGCCCTGCCCGCCCCGCCGCCCTCGCCGCGATGTCGAGCCCGACCATTTCCGTCGAACCCGACATCGTCGACGTACGGCTCGACGGGATCGGTACGGTTCGGCGGGGTGCGGTGCTCCGGGGGCGAACGACCGGGACGCGACGGTCAGGGGCCGACGCGGATGAGCTTCTTGTTGACGAACTCGTCGGCGGCGAGCAGACCCATCTCGCGCGACGTTCCCGAGCGCTTGACGCCGCCGAAGGGCAGGCCGGCCTCGTCGGCGAGCACGAGGTTGACGTAGACCATGCCCGCCTCGATCCGGTCGGCGATGCGCGCCGCCTGCTCGCTGTCGGTCGTGAAGACGTAGGAGCCCAGCCCGTACGGGGTGTCGTTCGCGACGGCGACCGCCTCGTCCTCGCCCGAGACCTTGTAAACGACGCCGACCGGCCCGAAGAACTCTTCGCGGTAGGCATCCATGTCGCTCGTGACGCCGGTCAGGACGGTGCCGGGATAGTACGCGCCGTCGCGCGTGCCCCCTGTGACGAGCGTCGCACCCTGCGCGACGGCCCGCTCCACCTGCTCGGCGAGCCGCTCGGCCGCCGTGAGCGACGAGAGCGGACCGAGCACGGTGTCCTCGGCGAACGGGTCGCCGACCTGCGCGCCGCTCATCCGCTCGACGAACTTCTCGAGGAACCCGTCGTAGAGCTCCTGGTCGACGATGAAGCGCTTGGCGGCGTTGCAGGACTGGCCGTTGTTGTCGAGGCGCGCTTCGACCGCGGCATCCACCGTCGCGTCGAGGTCGTCGGTGGACAGCAGGATGAAGGGGTCCGAACCGCCGAGCTCGAGAGCGACCTTCTTCAGGTTGCGCCCCGCGATCTCGGCGACGGCGGAGCCGGCGCGCTCCGAGCCGGTCACCGAGACGCCCTGCACCCGGCGGTCGGCGATGACGGTGGCCGCCTGGTCGTTCGTCGCGTAGATGTTCGTATAGACGCCCTCGCCCATACCGGCATCCGCATAGATCTGCGCAATCGCGGCGGCCGACTCGGGGCACTGCGACGCGTGCTTGAGGAGGATCGTGTTTCCGACGACGATGTTCGGCGCCGCGAAGCGCGCGACCTGGTAGTACGGGAAGTTCCACGGCATGATGCCCAGCAGCACTCCGAGGGGCGTCCGACGGATGACGGCGGTGCCCTCCCCCTCGATGTCGACAGGCTGGTCACCCGTGATCTTGTCGACGTGGTCGGCGTAGTACTCGGTGATGTCGGCGGCGAAGTCGACCTCGCCCTCGGCGGCGGCGAGCGGCTTGCCCATCTCGCGCACGATGATCGCGGCGAGCTCGTCACGGCGCTCGCGGTGCAGCTCGGCGACCCGACGGATCCGCGCCGCACGCTCGGAGGCGGGAACATCGCGCCACGAACGATAGGCGGTGTCGGCCTGTGCGATGGCGGCATCCAGCGCATCATCGGTGATCGTCGGGTACGAGGCGAGGGTCTCACCGGTTGCGGGATTGACGACGGCGTAGTCGGTCATGGCATCTCTCCGATCGGGTGCGGGGTCACGGTCTGCTCTTCTTGCGGGTTCGGGGAACGACGATCATCGGCACCGGCAGCTCGCGCAGCATCTTCGCCGCCGTCGATCCGAGAAAGAGCCGTCGCGGTCGGGCGAGGCGACTGGAACCGACGACGGCGAGCTCGCCGGGCTCCCAGCTGAGGTGTTCGACGGCTTCTTCGATGCTGTCGCCGAGTCCCACGACGGCTTCGGCCTCGACGCCCCGGGGCAGCGTGCCGCGGGCGTGCACGAGCACCTCGTCGGCGTGATAGGCGGCGGATTCGAGGCTCGCGACACCGGCGGGGAGGTCGAGGGCGACGAGCGAGACGAGCCGCAGCTCCGCCTGCGTCGTGGCGGTGAGCGCGAGGCTCTCTTCGAGCAGCACGTCGGCGCCGGGCCGCAGGCCGATCGCCGCTGTGATCCGAGAGACGCCGAGCGCGGGGTCGATGCGGCGCGCCCCCTCGGGCGCCAGCATGACCGGCACGTCGGCCGAGTGCAGCAGCTCGGTCGCGACGGTGCCGAGGCGGTGACGCCCTCGCCGTCCGCCCGAGGCGGCACCGACGACGATGTGGGATGCCTCGAGTTCGTGCGCGGCCTCGAGCAATCCGGCCGCGAACGACTCCCCGTAGCGCACGTGCGTGTCGTGTTCGACGGCGCCGGCGAGTTTGTCGGGCACGGCGGCCAGCCACTCCTCGACCTGCTCCTCGAGGTGTCGGCGGTAGTTCGCAGCCGGCAGCGCGACGATGTGGCGGCTCTCATCGGGCAGCACGACGACGACATCGAGGGTCGCGCCGGTCGCCGCGGCGAAGCGCGTCCCCAGCGCGAGGGCGTCGGCCCCCGCATTCGTCGCCGCGTAGCCCACGACGACATGTCCGCTCACACCCGCACCTCCCCGATGATCGGTCACACGGCGCCGAGCGCCTCCGCCACGACGTCCAGCCCCTCGCGCAGAAGCGTATCGGGGATGGACAGCGGCGGAAGGAAGCGGATGACGTTGCCGTAGGTGCCGCACGTGAGCACGATGACACCGGCGGCGATGCAGGCTTTCGCGACGGCGGCCGTGAGCGCAGCATCCGGCTCGGCCGTGGCGGGGTCGACGAACTCGGCCGCGACCATCGCGCCGTGACCGCGCACGTCGCCGATCCGCGGATCGGCGGCCTGCAGTTCGGTCAGCCTGCCCTTCAGGATCTGCTCGACCTCACGGGCACGCGCGGGCAGATCATCCGACTCGAACACCTCGATCGCGGCGAGGGCCGCCGCGCACGCGACCGGGTTGCCGCCGTAGGTGCCGCCGAGGCCGCCCGAGTGCGCGGCATCCATGATGTCGGCCCGGCCCGTCACGGCGGCGAGAGGGAGTCCCCCCGCGATCCCCTTCGCCGTCGTGATCAGGTCGGGCACGATTCCGAACCGGGTGCTCGCGAACATCTCCCCCGTGCGGGCGAACCCGGTCTGGATCTCGTCGGCGATGAAGACGACGCCGTTCGCGCGGCACCAGTCCACGATCGCCGGAAGGAATCCGTCGGCGGGGACGATGAAGCCGCCTTCCCCCTGGATGGGCTCGATGATGACGGCGGCGAGATCACCGGCACCGACCTGCTTCTCGATGATCGAGATCGCCCGCTTCGCGGCATCCGCCCCGGAAAGACCGTCGCGATACGGATACGACAGCGGGGCGCGGTAGATCTCGCTCGCGAAAGGACCGAACCCGCTCTTGTAGGGCATCGCCTTCGCCGTGAGCGCCATCGTCAGGTTGGTGCGGCCGTGGTAGCCGTGGTCGAACGCGACGACGGCGTGCCTGCCGGTGAACTTGCGCGCGATCTTGACGGCGTTCTCGACCGCCTCCGCGCCGGAGTTGAACAGCGCGCTCTTCTTCGCGTGGTCGCCGGGGGTCACGCGGTTGAGCGCTTCGGCGACGGCGACGTACGACTCGTACGGCGAGATCATGAAGCACGTGTGACTGAACTGCGCGATCTGCGCCTGCACGGCCTCCACGACCTTCGGATGCGCGTTGCCGAGCGTCGTGACAGCGATGCCCGAGCCGAGGTCGATGAGCGAGTTGCCGTCGGCGTCGACGACGACGCCGCCGCCGGCCGCGACGGCTGAGATCGGCACCGTGTGCGCGACCCCCGCTGCGACCGCGGCGGACTTCCGCTCGAGCAGGCGCTGCGACTTCGGACCCGGGATGCTGGTGATCAGTCGGCGCTCCTGGACGAGGCCGGGTCCACCGAGCGGCGTAGGCGTGGGGATCATGCTCGCGAGCGTACGGGTGCCCCCGGGCAAAGACACGTGCCTACGTGTACTTTTTGGAAGGACAGCTATACGTCCCGTACAGGAGGAGTCGCCATGCCCGCCGTCGCGCCAGCGCCCACTGTGCGTGCGCTTCTCGCCCGCGGCGACCTGCAGCTCACGCTCATCACCGAAGCGGATTCCCCCGCGGCGCTGGACCGCGAAGTGCGCTGGGTGCACTCGAGTGATCTCGCCGACCCGACGCCGTTCCTCTCGGAGGGGCTCGTGCTGCTCACGACGGGCACCCAGTTCCAGGGCGAGGACGCGACCACCCCCGGCGCGTACGTCCAGCGCCTCGCGTCACGCAGCGTCGCGGGGCTCGGGTTCGGCACGGCGGTCGTGCGCGACGGCATCCCGCCCGATCTCTCCGACGCGTGTCGTGCGGCGGGGATCCCCCTCTTCGAAGTCCCCTACCGCACGCCGTTCATCGCCATCGCGCGCGCCAACGCCGAGGCGATCGCAGCGCAGACGTTCGAACGGCGCAGCTGGGCGCTCGCCGCCCAGCGTGCGATCTCGCTCGCGGCCCTGCGCCCGGACGGACTCGACCGGACGCTCGCGGAGCTCGCGCGGCAACTCGAGACGTGGGTCGGGCTGTTCGACGCGGCGGGCGAGCTCGTCCGCGAGCATCCCGCCGCCCTCGACGCCGAGACGGCAGCCTCGCTGCGCGACGAGGTCGACATCGTGCTGCGGCGTGCTGCCCGCGCGGGCTCCGCGCTCCAGATCGGGGCCACGGCGTTCACCCTGCAGACGCTCGGCCGCGGCGGAAGCCTGCGCGGCGTCATCGCGATCGCGGCGGGCGGGCTCGATCACGAGGGGCGCGGCGTCGTGACAGCGGTCATCGCGATGGCCGGCCTCGCGCTCGAGCAGCACGACGGCCTCGCGCGTGCGCGCAATGCGCTGCGCGCCGGACTCATCCAGATCCTGCTCACCGGCGACCCCGCCCTCGCGCGACGCATCGCGCACGAGCTGTGGGGTCCACTGCCGACGGCGCCCGTGCTGGTGGCGATCGCGGACGCCGTGGACAGCGGCGCGGCCGGGCTCACCGACTTCCTCGAGCTGCGCATCGACGAACGGCGCGGGTCGGTCTTCTTCGGCGGCAGTGACGACGGCCTCGTGATCGTGGTGCCCGCCGACGACCGTCGCATCCTCGACGATGTCGTGGCACGCTTCGACACGCAGCTGGGGGTGTCCGACCCCGTGGGCTACGACGCCTTTCACAGCGCGCTCGAACAGGCGCGCGTCGCCCGCGCGCGCGGGCGGGGACCGCTCACCGATTTCGCCGACGTCGCCCCGGCGGGGGTCTTGTCGGCGCTGTCCGCGGACGCGCACGTGCTCGCGGCCGCCGAGCTTGCGCCGCTCACGGATCATGACACAGAAGAGGGCACGCGCCTCGTCGAGACTCTCGCCGCGTGGCTGGACAACGACTGCTCCCACGAGGCATCCGCGCGGGCACTCGGGGTGCACCGGCACACGATCCGCACGCGGCTGGGCGTCATCGAGCAGATCCTCGGGCGCGATCTGACCTCGTTCGCGACCCGCGCCGAGCTGTGGGCTGCGCTGCGGGTGCGCGGCGGCTGACTCACGGCGTTCGCGAGCCTGTCCGCCGCCCGGTCAGCGCGGCGCGTGCGCCTCGAGGAACTCGTACACGTCGGTCGTGTCCACCCCCGGGAAGGCGCCGGTCGGCAGCGTCGCGAGCAGGGTCCGCGGTGTTCGCACGTTCGGCCACGAATGCTCGCGCCACGCCGACTCGAGCTCGGCGGGAGCGCGTCGGCAGCACGCCTCGACCGAGTGCGTCGACGTGCCGCGGTTCACGGTGTCGCGTCCGAGGAACCACTTCGTGTCATCGAACCGCACGCCCACCGACACGGAGTGCGCCCCCTCGCTCGACAGTTCGACGCGCGCCGTGCACCAGTAGGTGCCGTTGCCGGTATCGGTGTACTGGTAGTACGGATTGAAATGGTCGTCCTCGTCGAAGACGACGCGCGACGTCCACTTGCGGCAGCACATCTGCCCCTCGATCGAGCCGAGACGGTCGGTCGGGAAGTTGACGTCGTCGTTCTCGTACGCCTTCGTGATGGTGCCCGATTCGTGCACCTTGAGGAAGTGCACCGCGATGTCGAGGTGCATCGTCGCGAGGTTCGTGAACCGGTGCGCCGCCGTCTCGTACGACACCGAGTAGGCGTCGCGCAGATCCTCGATCGAGATCGCCCGGTCCTTCTTCGCCTCGCGCAGCGCGGGCACGACGTGCGCCTCGGGAATCAGCAGCGCTCCGGTCAGGTAGTTCGTCTCGACGCGCTGGCGCAGGAACTCGGCATACGAGGTGGGCTCGCGATGCCCGAGGATGCGGCTGGACAGCGCCTGCAGCACAGCGGTGCGCGGGTCGCCCTTCGCCGCGAGCCGGCTCGACAGATAGAGCCGCCCGTTCTTGATATCGGCGACGCTGCGGGTCGTCTGCGGCAGATCGGCGACGTAGTGCAGCGTGAACCCGAGGTGCGCCGCGATGTCCGACGCGGTGCGCTGCGTGAGGGGGCCGCCGGGGTGATCGACGGCATCCAGGATCCGCCGCGCATGCCCCTCGAGGTCGGCGAAGTAGTTGTTCTGCGTGCGCATGAGCTTGCGCAGCGCGACATTGGCGCGCCGAGCCTCTTCGGGGGTCGCGGCACGCTCGTCGCGCAGTCGTTCGATCTCGCCCTGCAGCGCGATCATCGCGGCGAGCGCCTCGGTGGGGATCGTCTTTCCGATGCGGAACGGCTCGATGCCGAGCGCCTGGAACGTGGACCCGCGCATGGCGCGCTCGAGGGAGATCTCGAGCGTCGCGCGCTCATCGAGAGGCTCTGACTCCAGGAGCGCGTCCAGCGTCGAGCCGAGCGCTCGGGCGATCGCGCGCAGCAGTGTGAGCTTGGGTTCACGACGACCGTTCTCGATCATCGACAGCTGACTGGGAGCACGGTCGACGGCCGTCGCGAGCTCGTCCAGCGTCATCCCGCGCTGCGTGCGCAGCTGCCGGATACGGCGGCCGATCGTGAGTGCATCCACATCCTCAGTCATATCGAGGATCGCATCCATATCGGCTCCTTCTGCCCGTGACGATGACCGGATTCTGTCACGAAAGCAGAAGTATGCGCAAAGTTCACAGCGGTATCCGTGGGTTCAGCCCCAGAAGTTCACCCAGAGTGGATGCCACGACCCACCGCCCGGCTTTCGCACAACGAAGCGCCATCCGTTCCCCACCTTCCACGTTCCGCACAGAGAGGCCAGGACCCATGACACCTGCGACCGCGACGCCGATGCGTACACACACCGCTTCGATCCCCGCCCAGACCCACGAACCCCAGATCGAGATCCTCGGCGCGATCCGCCCCCGCTACGACGAGATCCTCACCCCCGAGGCCATCGCCTTCCTCACCGAGCTGCACCTCCGCTTCTGCGGACGCCGCCACGACCGACTCGCCGACCGCATGCGCCGCCGGTTCGAGATCGGCAACGGGCACGACCCGCAGTTCCGCGACGACACCCGGCACATCCGCGAGGACGCGCAATGGCAGGTGGCCGGCGCGGGACCCGGCCTCGAGGACCGCCGCGTCGAGATCACCGGTCCGACCGACCCGAAGATGACGATCAATGCGCTGAACTCCGGCGCGAAGGTGTGGCTCGCCGACCAGGAGGATGCCACGAGCCCGACCTGGCGCAACGTCATCGAGGGTCAGCTGTCGCTGCGCGACGCGATTCGCGGCGACCTGTCGTTCACGAGCCCCGAGGGCAAGGTCTACGAGGTGACCGCCGAGCAGACGCCCACGATCGTGATGCGCCCGCGAGGCTGGCACCTGACCGAGAAGCACATCTCCTTCACCGACCGCGGCGGCCGGACACTGGCGGCCTCGGGGTCGCTCGTCGACTTCGGGCTGTACTTCTTCCACAACGCCCAGGCACTCATCGACGGCGGTCGTGGCCCCTACTTCTACATCGCGAAGCTCGAGTCGAGCGAAGAGGCGAAGCTGTGGGACGACGTCTTCACGTTCAGTGAGCAGTACGTGGGGCTTCCCCACGGCACGATTCGCGCCACGGTGCTCATCGAGACGCTGCCGGCCGCCTTCGAGATGGAGGAGATCCTCTTCGAGCTGCGCGACCACTGCGCGGGCCTCAACGCCGGCCGGTGGGACTACATCTTCTCGATCATCAAGAACTACCGCGGCCGCGGGGCGCGATTCGTCCTCCCCGACCGCAGCGAGGTCACGATGACCGTGCCGTTCATGCGGGCCTACACCGAGCTGCTGGTCAAGACGTGCCACAAGCGCGGGGCCTTCGCGATCGGCGGCATGAGCGCGTTCATCCCGAACCGGCGTGACCCCGAGGTGACAGCGCGCGCGTTCGAGAAGGTGGCCGCCGACAAGAAGCGCGAGGCCGGAGACGGCTTCGACGGCACGTGGGTGGCCCACCCCGATCTGATTCCCGTCGCGAGGGCCGAGTTCGACGCCGTGCTGGGCGATCGCCCCAACCAGATCGACCGTCAGCGCGACGACGTCGAGGTGCGAGCGGCCGACCTGATCGATGTGCACATCGGCCGGCCGGTGACGGCGGCGGGTGTGTACGGCAACGTCTCGGTCGCCATCCGCTACCTCGAGGCGTGGCTGCGCGGCCTCGGCGCCGTCGCGATCGACAACCTGATGGAGGATGCCGCGACCGCCGAGATCTCACGCTCGCAGGTGTGGCAGTGGATCCACCAGGACCGCACGACCGACGACGGCACGCCGATCACGCGCGACTACATCGAGGGGCTCATCACGCAGGTGCTGAGCGAGGTCGACAGGACCGGCGGGGACCGTTTCGACGATGCCGCCGCGATCTTCCGCGAGGTCGCGCTCGGCATCGACTTCCCGGCGTTCCTCACGCTCCCCGCGTACGCGAAGTACCTCAACGACAGCGAGTGAACCGCTTCCCCCACGGCTCCTTCGAGCCGACCGGCACACAGACCAAGGATTGACATGACCGCTTATCAGAACGACATCGCCGCCATTCAGGCACTGAAGGAACAGAACGGTTCCCGCTGGGATGCCGTGAACCCCGAGTACGTCGCCCGCATGCGGGCGCAGAACCGCTTCCGGACCGGCCTCGAGATCGCTCAGTACACGGCCGACATCATGCGCACGGACATGGCCGAGTACGACGCCGATTCGTCGCTCTACACTCAGTCCCTCGGCGTCTGGCACGGCTTCATCGGGCAGCAGAAGCTCATCTCGATCAAGAAGCACCTGAAGACCACGAACAAGCGCTACCTCTACCTGTCGGGCTGGATGGTCGCAGCGCTCCGGTCGGAGTTCGGCCCCCTTCCCGACCAGTCGATGCACGAGAAGACCTCGGTGCCGGCGCTCATCGAGGAGCTGTACACCTTCCTCCGGCAGGCGGACGCCCGTGAGCTCGACCTGCTCTTCACGAAGCTCGACGACGCCCGCGTCGCCGGCGACGAGACGGCGGTGGAGTTCATCCAGTCGCAGATCGACAACTACGAGACACACGTCGTGCCGATCATCGCCGACATCGATGCCGGCTTCGGCAACCCCGAGGCGACCTACCTGCTGGCGAAGAAGATGATCGAGGCGGGAGCCTGCGCCATCCAGATCGAGAATCAGGTCTCGGACGAGAAGCAGTGCGGCCACCAGGACGGCAAGGTCACGGTGCCGCACGACGACTTCATCGCGAAGCTCAACGCCGTGCGCTACGCGTTCCTCGAGCTCGGGATCGACAACGGCGTCATCGTCGCGCGCACCGACTCGCTCGGCGCCGGCCTCACGCAGAAGCTGGCCGTCTCGCACGCGCCGGGTGATCTCGGTGACCAGTACAACGCGTTCCTCGATGTCGAGCAGATCGACGCCGCGGACCTCGGCGACGGCGACGTCGTCATCAAGCGCGACGGCATGCTGCTGCGCCCCAAGCGCCTCGCCAGCAACCTGTACCAGTTCCGCGCCGGCACGGGCGAGGCCCGGTGCGTGCTCGACGGCATCACGTCGCTGCGCAACGGCGCCGACCTGCTGTGGATCGAGACCGAGAAGCCGCATGTCGAGCAGATCGCGGGCATGGTCGACGAGATCCGCAAGGAGATCCCGAACGCGAAGCTCGTCTACAACAACAGCCCGTCGTTCAACTGGACGCTCAACTTCCGCCAGCAGGCCTACGACCAGCTCGCGGAGCAGGGCGCGGACGTCTCGACCTACGACCGTGCCGACCTCATGAACGTGGTGTACGACGACACCGAGCTCGCCGGGCTCGCCGACGAGAAGATCCGCACCTTCCAGAAGGACGGCGCGGCGCGCGCCGGGATCTTCCACCACCTCATCACGCTGCCGACCTACCACACGGCCGCCCTGTCGACCGATGACCTGGCCAAGGGCTACTTCGGCGACGACGGCATGCTCGCCTACGTCCGGGGTGTGCAGCGCCGCGAGATCCGCGAGGGCATCGCCACCGTCAAGCACCAGAACATGGCGGGCAGCGACATCGGCGACAACCACAAGGAGTACTTCGCCGGGGATGCCGCTCTCAAGGCGGGCGGCACGAACAACACGATGAACCAGTTCGGCTGAGTCCATCCCCTGACAAGGCCCGGGTCTGGGAGATCCGGGCCTTCGTCGTGCCAGGAGGCCGCGCGCCACGGTGACGCAAGACGGTGCGACCGTCCTGCGTCAGCTGTCGCGCAGCGTCAGATCGTCGGGGCTGATCGCCCGGACGCCGTCGAAGCGAGTGAGATCGGTGTCGTACGTGACGACGCTCGCGCGGTTCTCGATGGCGAGTGCCGCCAGATGCGCATCATCGACGAGGTTCGCCGCGGTTCCGCGCGCAACGAGCAGACGCTCGAGGATCTCGGCGTGACGCGCGCCGGGATGGAGCACGTGAGCACTGGGAGCGGCCAGCCAGTCGTGAACCTGCGCCATCGCCTCCGACGCCGTCAGCGGAGACGGGAACACCCGAGGGTTCGTGGTCAGGCGCACGAACCCCAGCAGCGCGTTCCAGCTGAACCCGACATCGTCCGCACCGTCGAGTGCCGCATCGAGCCACGCAACGGATGCCCGGTGCTGCGCGCTGCGAGTGTCGACCGCGTACACGAGGACGTTGGTGTCGACGACCCTCATCGTCCGACCTGCAGGCGCCGCACCAGCTCGTCGTCTTCCATCTCTCCCAGCACGCGGTTCGCATGGACGAGATCGATCGCCGCTGCCCCGAGGTCGCGCGGCTTCGTGTACCCGCCCGCCCGCTTGGCTGCCGGTGTCGTCCCGACGCGAATCGCGTCATTGAGAGCACGCTTGAACGAGATGCCCCGCTGCGCCATGAGCCGGCGGATCGCGGCTTCTGTGTCGGCATCCAGGGTGACGGTCGTACGCACGATTGACAGCATAGCATCAGCAAGTCTGATGACAGGCTGCCATCTCGCACGCAGCCACGCCGCGCGAGGCGCCTGCGACACCGGGCGAATCTTCCCGATGATGCTGGATGTTCATCTCCCCAGAGGAATACCGGCCGACTACGCTCGTTGTCGTGACCGAACGCGCCCCCCTGTCCCGCAAGCTCAGTGCCATCGCCGAGTCCGCGACCCTCAAGGTCGACGCCAAGGCGAAGGCCCTCCAGGCCGCCGGCCGGCCCGTCATCTCGTACGCCGCCGGTGAGCCCGACTTCTCGACGCCGCCGTTCGTCGTCGAGGCCGCCGCCCACGCACTGCAGGATCCCGCGAACTACCGGTACACACCGGCGGTCGGGCTGCCCGTGCTGCGCGAGGCGATCGCGGCGAAGACGCTGCGCGACTCGGGCCTCGAGGTCGCCCCGTCGCAGGTCATCGTCACCAACGGCGGCAAGCAGGCGGTCTACCAGGCGTTCCAGGCGGTCGTGAATCCGGGCGACGAAGTCCTGCTGCCGGCGCCCTACTGGACGACGTACCCCGAGGTCATCGCGCTGGCCGGGGGCACCCCGGTCGAGGTCTTCGCCGGCGCCGATCAGGAGTACAAGGTCACCGTCGCGCAGCTCGAGGCGGCCCGCACCGACAAGACGACGGCGCTCGTGTTCGTCTCTCCGTCGAACCCGACCGGCTCGGTCTACACGGCGGAAGAGACCAAGGCGATCGGCGAGTGGGCGCTCGAGCACGGCATCTGGATCATCTCGGACGAGATCTACCAGAACCTCGTCTACGAAGGCGTTCGCGCGGTGTCGGTCGTCGAGGCCGTGCCAGAGGTCGCCGGTCAGACGATCCTCGTCAACGGCGTCGCGAAGACCTACGCCATGACCGGCTGGCGGGTGGGCTGGATGGTCGGTCCCGCCGATGCGATCAAGCTCGCCGCGAACCTGCAGTCGCACCTGTCGTCGAACGTGAACAACATCGCGCAGCGCGCGGCGCTCGCCGCCCTCACGGGCCCGCAGACCGAGGCGGAGGACTTCCGTCTCGCGTTCGACCGCCGCCGGAAGCTCATCGTGTCCGAACTCGCCGCGATCGACGGCGTCGAGGTGCCGACGCCGCTCGGCGCGTTCTACGTCTATCCCGACGTGCGCGGCCTGCTGGGCCGCGAGTGGCGTGGCACCCGCATCGACACGACGCTCGAGCTCGCTGATTTCATCCTCGACCAGGCCGAGGTCGCCGTCGTGCCCGGCGAGGCCTTCGGCCCCTCGGGCTACTTGCGCCTCTCGTATGCGCTCGGCGACGACGCGCTCCTCGAGGGAGTGCGGCGCCTGCAGGACCTGTTCGCCCAGTGATGAGCGCGGAGCCTCACCCGCGCTCCACCCTGATCCGCGCACGCCGAGCGGCCCTGCTCATGAGTGCAGGTCTGCTGTTGACGGGCTGCGGCGTCCTGACTTCCGGGCCCTCTCCCACATCGACCTACACGGACGCCGCGGGGGCGACGATCGTCGTCGACTGGACCGACTACCCCGCTCACGCCGGACAGGGCGGCGAAGCCATGCTCGGCGCGCCGGACCAGGACGGACTCGAGGAGCCCGCCAGAGAGCTCATCGAACAGCTCCGCACCGCCGTCGAGCAGGAATCCGGCCTCGCCCTCGTCCCGAGCGAGGCCGAGCAGTCATGGTTCGGCGATGATGACTGGCATCCGCAGACGGGCAACGGCTACGGCGGCGAATCGATGCTGACCACGGTCAACTGCTGCGAACTGCAGTCCGACGGCGTGCCTGCGCCTGCCCGCTGGGACGCCGTGATCGACGCCGCGAGTCGCGTGACGACCGACGCGGGCCTGGGGGCGTTCGTCCTGGACAGCGAGACGATGGACGCCGAGTATCGCGACCGATACTGCACCATCCCCGACGGCGGATGCTGGCACGTCTCAGCCAGCGTCTTCGACGGCTACCAGTGGGTGTATCTCACCATCCAGGACACGTCGCTCGATCCTTCGGGGGATGCCGCGGCGGAGGCGGAAGAGTTCGGCTGGCCGCTCGCGAGCATCGCCCTCGGGTACGGCGCGACGGTCGTGCGCGCGGGCGAGTCGGCGGATTTCGCCCGGGCGATGGAGCCTTTCCTCGGCCTCGAGCGCCCCGAACAAACGATGTCGGACTGACGCACGCACCGACGTCACCGCGACGTCCGGACCGACAGCGCCGCGGCCGCGACGCTACCGGATGAGCCGGTCCGTGACGGGAGACTCGTTGCCTGCCATGTCGAATCCGACGGCGCAGAACCGCAGCGGCAGGTCGGCCTCCGCCAGGAAGTACGACTGTCGCCGGTACGGCTGGTAGGCCTCGCGGTCGGCGCAGTCGGTCACGTCGGGCGGGCCGAAGAGCACGTGGATGTCGGCGATGTCGGGAATGTCGAAGAGCGGATCGACCATGACGTCGGTGTCGCCGAGACGCTCGATCGCGAGCTCGGGCCCGACCGTGGGCGGAACGGCGTCGATCGAGAAGATGAACCGGGCCGCGAGCGCCTCTTCGCCGGGGACGGTGGCGCACGCGAGCACGAACCCGTTCTCGACGGGCAGCGTGACGGGCACCACGACGGGGTCTTCGGCGCCCGCCGAGACCGCGTGACGCGCGGCGCCGGCATACGCCGACGCGTCCGTGCAGCGCGCCGCATCGCCGAGCGCGACGTCGGTGATGACGGCGACCTCGACATCGCTGTCGCTGCGCAGGGCGAGTTCCGGGGTCCGGCCCGCCCCGTCGGCGCCGTCGGGCGCGAAGATGCCGCCTCCCGCGATGTCCCACAGGGTCGACACTTCGAGGGGGCAGGCGCCGCCGAGTGCGAAGTCACCGTCGACGAAGCAGTCTCCGACACCGGCGACGTGCACGCCGTAGCTGGAATCGGGAACGAAGACGGCAGCGTCTCCGTCGATCTCGCACGGCTTGCCGAGGTAGCACGTGTCTCCGCGCTCGACCGGAATCCCCGTGTTCGTCGTGTTGATGAGCGAGACGATCTCGCCGTCGGCGATCAGCGGCGATCCCGACGAGCCGCCCCGCACACCGGGGCAGTCGGTGCGCTGTGCGGCCAGCCACAGCCAGGTGTGCTCGATGACGTCGACCGTGCTGCCCAGCGTGCAGGCACCGCGGCGCAGCACCCATTCGTCGTCGTCGACGTCGTCGGTCGGCGCGGCGATGTTGACGACGTCGCTGCCCACGTCACCTGGCGCGGACGCGATCGGCAGCGGCACGGCCCCTGCCTTCCGCAGATCGCCGAGGGTCGCGTCCAGGCGCACGATCGCGATGTCGGTGCCGCGCATCGAGGCGTATTCGACACGTTCGGCGGCGACGCGCAGCCGATCGGCGTCGGGGGTGTCGGCGGTCTGGAAGAAGGTCGCCTCGCCGAACGCCTCGTCGTCGATGACGGTGCGGTTCGCCGGGTCGCCGTCCAGGCCCGCGCAGTGTCCGTTGGTGATCAGGTATGCCGCGGCGTCGTCGACGCCCGTCTCGATGAGCGAGGCCGTGCACCGCGAGGCGAGCTCGATCGTCACGACGCCGCCGTAGTCGGCGAGCTCAGCCGACGTGACCGGCGCACCGAGAGCTCCGGTCGACGGGGTCGGCGCAGGGCTCTCCCCCGCCGCGCAGCCCGCCAGGAGCAACGCCGTGAGCGCGGTCGTCACCGCGAGAATCCGCTTCATCCCTGCCTCCTCGTCGCAGGCTAATGCATGCCGCGGTACGAGCCCGCGGCATGCATTGCGGGTGGCTCAGAGACGACGTCGCGCGGCAGGAATCGGCGCCCGTCGGCCTTCAGGCGCTCGCGCCGTCGCGGTGCGCGGCGTCCATCTCGGCCGACTGGAGCTGCAGGATCGCGAGCGCTTCGTGAACGGCGCCGATGCTCGTGTCGATGTCGCCGAAGTGGTGCAGGAAGCCGTTCGAGTCCCGGACGGAGACCGTCACGAGCGCACGCCCGTGGCGTGGCAGAGCCTTCGATTTCGTTGAGCGCGCGGGCATGTTCGCGATTCCCCTTCCGTGCTCTGCGAACCTATCGGCCGCGGCGCCGCGAAGCCCGGAAACACGCCGATCGGCGGGGGTCAGAGCTCGACGCCGATGAGCACGGGCTCGGGTTGGAGGATGAGTCCGAACTCGGACTGCACACGCCCCTGGATGAACCGGGCGAGCTGCGCGAGCTCGGCCGCTGTCGCGCCGCCGCGGTTCGTCAGGGCGAGCGCGTGCTTGCTCGACAGCGCGGCGCGGGACGGGCCGATGCGGAAGCCCTTGCCGAGCCCCGCATTCTCGATGAGCCAGGCGGCGCTGACCTTGACGGCGGACTCGTGCGCCGTCGGCGGCGGCACATACCCGTCGAACGAGGCGAGCGGGATGACCAGCACCGACTCCCGTTCGGGGGCGACCTCCCAGCGCGGGCATTCCGGGGGCAGGGTGCGCGCGAACGACGCCGACACGATCGCGTTCTGGAAGAACGAGCCGGCACTGCGGGTGTCGGGGTCCGCCTCGTCGAGCACCATTCCCTTGCGGGCACGAGTGGCCAGCACGTGGTCGCGGATCCAGGCCGACGACACCGCCTGCCCCTCGTCGAGCCCGAGCGCCGTGCGCAGCTGCGCACCCGCGATGGGGCGTTCCGTCGACCCCACCTCGGCGAGCTCCAGTGTCACCGCCAGGATGACGGCCGATCGGGCGGGCACGGAGCCGTAGTGCTGCTTCAGCACCGACGTGCGGAAGCCGAGTCCGAGCTCGGGCGCGGCGACCGTGCGCACCTCGCCGTCGGCCTCGTCGATCAGATCGACTTCGACGAGCGTCTGGACGATCTCCTGACCGTACGCGCCGATGTTCTGCACGGGGGCAGCGCCCACCGTGCCGGGAATCCCCGCCATCGCCTCGATGCCGGCGAGTCCGTGCGCGACGGCGTAGGCGACGAGGGCATCCCAATCGTGCCCGGCCTGCACCCGCAGCCGGACGTGCCCCGGTCGAGGCGACGGCAGCTGCTCGATGCCCTGCGTGAGCACGCGCACGACGGTGCCTTCGATGGGCTCGTCGCCGACGAACAGGTTCGACCCGCCGCCGAGCACGAGCCACGGCTCGTCGTTCGCCCACAGTCCGCGCAGGGCCGACACGAGCTCGTCGGTCGTGCGGGCGTCGATCATGCGTTCCGGCGCACCGCCGGTGCGCAGCGTCGTCAGCTGCGCCAGGGCGATGGGGGTGATGTCGGGCATCGTGTCAGGCCAGGCGCACGCGCACCTGCGCCTTGCCCAGGACGGTGGTCTCGCCGTGCGTCACGGTGAGGTCGATGCGTGCCGTCTCGTCGTCGACGGCGCCGACCTTCGCGACGATCGTGAGATCGGCGCCCGTGTCGGGGTCGACGACGACGGGGCGCGTGAAGCGCACGCCGTAGTCGAGGATGCGGCCGGGATCCCCGAGCCAGCCCGTGACCGTCTGCACCGCGACACCCATCGTGAGCATGCCGTGTGCGAGCACGCCCGGAAGACCCACCGAGGCAGCCACGTCGTCGCGGTAGTGGATGGGGTTGAAGTCGCCGGAGGCCCCCGCGTAGCGCACGAGCGACTCCCGCGTGAGATGTACGGAGCGCTCTGCGACGACGTCGCCCACGGACAGCGCGGTCATGCGTCCGCCCCCACCAGGAGCACGGACGTCGCCGTGACGACGTGGTCGCCGTCGGCATCCGTGATGGTCGCGTCGCTGGTGACCATCGCGTTCGCACCGAGTGTGCGGATGCCGGTGATCGCGAGCTGCGCCGTGAGCTCATCGCCCGCGACGATGGGGCGCGAGTAGGCGAATCGCTGCTCGGCGTGCAGGACGCGCGAGAGCTCGATGCCGGAGTCGGGCTCGGCGAGCAGCTGCTGCAGTGTGAGGTCCTGCACGACCATGGCGAACGTGGGGGGCGCGATGACGTCGGCGTAGCCGAGAGCCCGCGCGGCGGCCGGGTCGACGTAGGCTGCGTCGTCGGCGAAGACGGCACGAGCGAATTCGCGCACCTTCTCACGGCCCACGAGATACGGGGTGGTCGGCGGGAACTCTCGGCCGACGAGCTCGGGGTTCACTGGCACCGTCACATCCTATCGAGCGGCAGGCTCAGCGCCGGCGCCCGCGGATCGCCTTGAGCGCCATCTGCACGGCGATGACGATCAGGAAGGCGGCGAAGAGGATGTTGCCGACGAGCGGATCGATGACCGTCGCGAGCCAGGCGCCCAGTGCCGTCGTCGTGCACGCCGCGCCGCCCACCAGCAGCGCCGCGATGAGGTCGACGTTCGAGCGACGGATGTTGCCGATCGTGCCGGACAACGCCGTCGGGATCATCATGAGCAGCGACGTGCCCTTGGCGACGAGGTCGCTCGCCCCGAACAGCAGCATGAGCACCGGCACGACGACGACCCCGCCGCCGACACCCAGCAGGCCCGCGAGCACGCCCGTGATGAGGCCGAGCAGAATGAGGCCGAGCACGCTGACGACCGTGAGGGGCAGACCCGCATCGCGCGAGGGGATGACGAGGAAGAGCCCGACGACGACGATCGCGAGGAAGCCGACGAAGCCCCAGCGCAGCACCGTCACCGGCATCCGCGGCAGCAGCCACGTGCCGATCTGGGCCCCGACGACGGCTCCGGCGGCGAGGATGAGCGCGGGGATCCACGCGACCGAATCGGTCAGCGCGTACGACACGACGCCCACGGCCGCCGTGGGCACGATCGCGCCGAGCGACGTGCCCGCCGCGAGTCGCTGGTCGAACCCGAGGCCCAGCACGAGGAGCGGGACGATGACGGTGCCGCCGCCGACCCCGAACAGACCCGACAGAAGCCCCGCCGCCAGACCGATGCCGAGACAGGTCAGGACGTAGCGCAGGTCACGTGGCCGAGCCGCGGCATCCCGCGTCATCCGAACCGGAATCCGATCCCGGCACCGGCCGGAAGAGCCGTCGCGTTGCCCAGGAAGAGCAGCGGGATCGCGACCGCGAAGGCGATCACGACGGCCAGCAGAAGCACGCCCAGCACCGCCCACACGATCCACAGGCCCGAGCGGCGGGTTCCGGTCGCGGCGGTGAACGCGCCCGGGGTGTCGCCGTCGCGGTCGTCGACGAGCTCGGCGAGCTCGGGAGGCAGGTCGTCGGCGTCTGCGTCGGACCGCTCGGGCTCGGGAGTCGCCACGTGCGGGGTCCAGGTCGAGCCGTCCCACCAGCGCAGCGCGCCGTGTCCGTCGTCGTACCAGCCAGGAGGCCTCGAGGTCATCCGGCAACGATACCCTTGCGGCACTTCGCGTCCTCCGCAAGGGGCTGACGATCCCCGCGCCGAGTGCTTAGCGTGGCGGCATGAGAGACGTCACGATCTTCGCGCCGGTGCCGATCCTCACCGTCACGGTCGAGGGACAGTCCGACGGCCCCGAGGTGCACATCCACGCCGGCGGCCAGGGCGTCTGGCAGGCACGGATGCTGCGGCGTCTGGGCGTGGACGTCACGATGTGCTGCGTCCTGTCGGGCGAGACGGGCACCGTGCTGCGCCACCTGCTCGAAGACGAGGGCATCTCGGTCGCCGCCGTCGAGCGGTCGGGTCGCGGTGCGGCGTACCTGCACGACCGCAGAGACGGCGAGCGCACGGTCGTCGCGCAGGAGGACGGCGATCCGCTCGGACGCCACGAGCTCGACGAGCTCTACGGTGTCGTTCTGCGCGAGGCGCTCGGAGAGCGGTCGCGGCTGGTCATCCTGAGCGGGCCGGCCGGTGAAGAAGCACTGCCGCCCGAGACCTATCGCCGCCTCGCCGCCGACCTGCGCGCGGGCGGTGCGACCGTCGTCGTCGATCTCGCGGGTGATCGACTCGAGGCCGCGCTCGAGGGCGGCGTCGACGTGCTGAAGGTCAGTCACGAGGAGCTGCGCGACGACGGGCTCATCGACGAAGCGAGCCCGCACGAGATCATGGCGGCGATGCGGCGTCTGCGCGATACCGGGGCGGCGACGGTCATCGTGACTCGTGCCGAGGAACCCGCGCTGTTCCTCGACGCCGGCGGCTTCCTCGAGATCCGGCCGCCGCAGTTCGAGATCGCCGACACGCACGGCGCGGGCGACTCGCTGACGGCGGGAACCGTCGCGGGCATCGCGCGCGGCGAGGCACCCCGCGACGCGGTCATCCTCGGCGCCGCGGCCGGCGCGCTCAACGTGACGCGGCACGGTCTGGGAACGGGAGACCCCGACGCGATCATCGAACTGCGCCAGGACGTGGTCGTCACACCGCTCGCCGACGACGCGGCGGCGGGCATCGATCAGCCGGTGACGGGCCGGGTGAGCCCGGACGGTCTGGCGGCTCTCGCCGAACCGGCCGACGGCGACGCGGAGGAGGACTGATGCGCGCGCTCGTGACGAACGACGACGGGATCGACGCCCCGGGGCTGCACGTGCTCGCTGCGGCCGCCCGCGACGCCGGATTCGCGGTGACGATCGCGGCGCCGGCGGGCCAGTCCAGCGGCGCGAGCGCGTCGATCATGGCGGAGGAGGCCGACGGCAGGATCGCGGTGGAACGCCGGACGATTCCCGGCCTCGACGAGGTGCCGGCCTTCGCGGTGCACGGCGGGCCGGGGCTCATCGCCCTCATCGCGGCGCGCGGTGCCTTCGGAGACCCCTCCGATCTGGTTCTGTCGGGCGTCAACCACGGCGCGAACGTGGGGCGCGCGATCCTGCACTCCGGCACGGTCGGGGCCGCGCTGACCGGTGGCTTGAACGGTGCGTGGGGGGTTGCGGTGTCGCTGGACGTGGGCATGCGCCCGACCGAGTACCACTGGGACACGGCGGCACACGCCGCGCTCGCCATCGTCCCGCAGATCATCGAGCGGCCGCGCGGCACGGTCGTCAACCTCAACGCACCCAACACCGCCACCACGCGCGGCGTCATCGAGGCCAGTCTGGCCCCGTTCGGCATCGTGCAGACCACGATGTCCGAGCGGCACGAGCATCACGTGCGGCTCGCGGTGGAGGATCTGCCGTCGACGCCGGAAGCGGGCACGGATGCCGCGTTCCTCGCCGACGGCTGGGTCACGGTCACGGGGCTCGATCCCGTGTCCCACGTCCCCCTGGGGCTCGAGGTCGACGCGGGCCGTGGTTAGGCGACGTTGGGCCGCGCGTGGAACGGCCTGCGGTGCGGGATAGGCGCCGGTTTGGTCGAGGGGTGATGCTCCTCTGCGGTGAACAGCGCCGATGCGGCATCGATGATGGCCTCCGGGGAGTCGAACATCCGGATGCCGTGCGTTCCCGCGACCCACACCACCTCGTAGTGGCCCGACGCGACCCGCTCGACGTACGCGATGAGTTCGCCCGCCCGGCGGTTATGCAGTCGCCATGCTCCCGTCCCTGAGGGGACGAAGTCGAAGACCGGACCGGTGGCCATGATCGCGCTCCTGCTCTCCCGCCGACGCACGACGGGTCACCCTGAGCGTCGCCCGGCGAACCGGGTACGGCCAGGGGGTTGCGTGGAAGGGACTCCGGCGCTACCGGCCGGGAGCCGGCCCGCCGATAGCGCCGGCTCCCGCCTTCCGCAACCGGGTCGACGGTCCAGCCGAAGGCGGCGAGGCTGAGATCGGAAAGGAGCACGACATGAACAGCACTCCGGATGCACCCCAGGAGGACTTCCAGCCTCTCGGCGATCGCGACAGCTCGATCGAGGCGGATCCCGCGGAAGACCCCGCGCAGGCCGAATGGGACGGCACGACCGGCATCGACGCCGAACGCCCCGTCGATGACACCGAGATCCCGGCATCCGATCTTCCGGATGCCGCGGCGCAGCCCGAGACGCAGGGCACCGACCCCGTCGCCGCCGAGCTCGGCGAGGAGGGGCAGGGCGACCTCGCGCCCGAGGACCTGTGACTCAGGCGATGCGGGAGTCGCCGGGCGGTGACACCCGCATCCACCGGAAGCCGTAGGGCTCGAGGGCGAACTCGACCCGTCCCCGGTCATCGATCTCGAGCTGCTCGGGCCCGTGCAGGTCGAGCAGGACCGTCCCCTCGTCGACCTCGCCGACCTCGACCGTCACCCGCACGGGCACGGCGGTGAAGTTGTGCAGGGCGATCATGCGCCCGACCTCGGCCGTCACGGCGTGCACCATGACACCCTCGCCGTCATGGTCGAGGAACTCGAGCTCCCCCCAGCCCAGTTCGACGCACGCGCGGTACCGCGCGATGAGCTTCCGCACGAACATCAGCAGCGAGTCGTCGTCGTTGCGCTGCCGGCGCACGTTGACGTGCGCGGGCGCGTAGCCGTCGCCCGGCTGCGGGGAGGTGAGCCGGCTCGGCGCGGCATCCGAGAATCCACCGTTCTTGCCGTCGGTCCACTGCATGGGCGTGCGCACCGATCCGCGGCCCGGCACGTCGGGGTTCTCGCCCATGCCGATCTCTTCGCCGTAGAAGAGCACGGGGGTGCCCGGCAGCGAGAACATCAGGCTGTAGACCATCCGGATGCGGCGCGGATCCCCCGAGAGCATGGGCGGAAGCCGCCGCGTGATCCCGCGACCGTACACGCGCTGGGCCGGATCCGGCGCGAGCGCGTCGAACACCTCGTCACGCTCGGCCTCGGTGAGCTTGTCGAGGGTGAGCTCGTCGTGATTGCGCACGAAGTTGGCCCATCCCGTCTCGGTCGGGATCGCGGGGCGCGACGAGAGCGCCTCGATGAGCGGCGCGGGGTCGTCCCGCACGAGCGAGAGGTACAGCGCCTGCATCGAGACGAAGTCGAACTGCAGATCGAGTTCGCCGCCATGCTCGCCGCCGAAGAAGCGCACCTGTTCCTCGAATGGCAGATTCACCTCGCCGAGCAGTGCGGCATCGCCGGAACGGCGCTGCAGGAACCGTTTCAGGTCGCGCAGGAACCCGTGCGGATCGCCGAGGTCTGCGTCTGCCGGCACCTCGAGGAGGTGCGGGACGGCGTCCAGCCGGAAGCCCGAGACCCCCAGGGCCAGCCAGAATCCCATGGTCTTGGCGATTTCGTCCCGCACGCGCGGATTGGCGATGTTGAGGTCGGGCTGGTGCCGGTAGAACACGTGCTGGAAGTACTGCTCGGTGCGCTCGTCGTACTCCCAGACGCTCGCCTCTTCGCCGGGGAAGACCGTCTCCTGCTTCTGCGCGGGCGGTTCGTCGCGCCAGATGTAGAAGTCGCGATACGGCGAGGAGCGGCTGCGTCGCGCCGCGACGAACCAGGGATGGCGATCGGAAGTGTGGTTGACGACGAGATCGACGATGACGCGGATGCCGCGGTCGTGAGCCGTGCGCAGAACCTCGACGAAATCGCCGTGATTGCCCAGGCTCGGGTCGATGCCGTACAGGTCGCTGACGTCGTAGCCGTCGTCGCGGCCGGGCGTCGGATAGAACGGCATGAGCCACAGGCACGTGATGCCGAGGTCGGCGAGGTAGTCGATGCGCTGCGCGAGGCCCGCGAAGTCGCCCGTCCCGTCGCCGTTGCCGTCCATGAACGTCTCGACGTCGAGGCAGTAGACGACGGCGTGCTTCCACCACAGGTCGCTGGTGTCGGTGATCTTCATGCGAGCCTCCGCAGTGCCGGCAGCAGGTCGTTTTCGGCCCGGGAGAGAAAGCGCTCCTGGTCCTTTCCGACCCCGTGCAGATAGACGCGATCGAAGCCGAGTGCGGCCAGATGCGCGATGCGCGCCGCGAGTTCCGCCGCGTCGTCGGCGATCAGCACGCCCGCGTGCAGGTCGTCGTCGCTCGGGTCGGCCGCGAGCGCGTCGAAGTCCTCGGGCTGCTCGATGTCCCACAGCGAGGCGTCGATGACGCAATGGCGCCACTGGTCGCGCGCGACGGCGAGCGCTTCGGTCGTGGACTCCTCGAGCGAGACGTGCACCTGCAGGATGCGCGGGCCGGTGCCCCCGGCATCCGCGTACGCGGCGAGCACGCGCTCGAGCACCGCCGGCGCCTGTGCGACGGTCGCGAGGCCGTCGGCCCACCCCGCGACCCATCCGGCCGTCTCTGCGCTGACGGCGGCGCCGAGCAGGGGCGGGGGCACGGCGGGCCGTGACCACAGCCGAGCGCGATGCACGTCGATGACCCCCGTCCGCGTCACCTCTTCGCCCGTCAGCAGGCGCCGGATGACATCGACGGATGCCGCGAGCCGTTCTTCGCGCTGCGCCTTCGGCGGCCACGGGTCGCCCGTGACGTGCTCATTGACGGCTTCACCGCTGCCCAGAGCGGCCCAGAACCGGCCGGGGAACATCTCCTCGAGCGTCGCGATGGCTTGCGCTGCGATCACCGGGTGATATCGCTGGCCGGGTGCCGTCACGACGCCGAGCGAGAATCCCGTCGATGCCAGGGCGGCGCCGAGCCAGCTGAAGGCGTGTCCGGATTCACCCTGCGCGAGCCCCCACGGTGCCACGTGGTCCGAGCACATCGCGCCGTCGAAGCCCGCCGATTCGGCTCGGGCGACGGCGCGCAACAGCGCACTCGGCGCGAGCTGCTCGTGAGACGCGTGGTACCCGATGAAGGCCATGCGGAGAGTCTCGTCGGGGCGCAGGCACGCGACAAGGCCTTGCGCAGCATCCGTTCACCGGGTTACACCCGGCGCCGCACACGGCGCAAGGGCCCTCCGGCCGAGCACGAGCGGCGTCATGCTGAGCATGCGAACGGAGGGCGTGCGGTGCGCGGAAGGACCGGGACGGCGATCGCCATGTGCATCGGCGCGGTACTGGTGCTCGCCGGCTGCGGCCTGCACGTACCCGCAGACCCGAACGGCACGACGGCGCGTGTCGAAGGGTCGGTGCTGCGGGCCGGGGCGGTACCCGAACCGGGGCTCGTCGAGGTCGTGCGCGATGAGCCGGCGGGCCCGCTCGTAGACATGGTGGACGATTTTGCGCGGGAGCACGACGCATCCGTCGACTGGACGGTCGGAGGCGAGGAGATGCTCGTGACGCTGCTCGAAGAGGGTGAGCTGGATCTCGTGGTCGGCGGGATCACAGCGCAGACTCCCTGGGCCGACCGTGCGGCGGTCACCCGCGGATACCCGCAGCTCGACGGGGGCGACGGTCGCGAGATCGTCATGCTCGTCCCGCTCGGTGAGAACCGCTTCCTCTCCGAAGTGGAGATGTTCCTCGACGAAGAGGTGGCGGAGTGAGCCCGGTCGGCCGCACCGATCTTCCTGCCGAGCAGCGGGAGGCGCTGAAGAAGGCGATCACGTGGGAGTGGATCACGATCGCCTACACCGTCGGGACGATCACACTCGTGGCGTTCGTCGTCGGCAATTCCCAGGCGATGAAGACGGCGTGGATCGAGGACATGCTCTCGCTCATCCCGCAGATCGCGTTCCTCATCGCGCTGCTGTTCATCCGTCGGGACCCCTCCCCCTCGCATCCCTTCGGCTTCCACCGCGCCATGGTGATCGGCCATCTCGTCGCCGGGGTCGCCCTCTTCGCCGTCGGCGGCAACCTCGCCCTCGAATCGGTCACGGGGCTCGAGGCGGCGGCGCATCCCACGATCGGAACGGTCAACCTCTTCGGGTACACGATCTGGCAGGGCTGGCTCATGGTCGCGGTCATGGCGCTCATCGTGCCAGGCCCGTTCATCTACGGACGCGCGAAGCTGCGCATCGCGCCGACGCTGCACAGCAAGCTGCTCTATGCCGACGCCGACATGGCCAAGGCCGACTGGCACACCAACGCCGCATCCATCATCGGCGTGCTCGGCATCGGCGTCGGCCTGTGGTGGCTCGACGGTGTCGCCGCCCTGTTCATCTCGCTCGGCATCGTGCTCGACGGTTTCCGGAACACGCGTGCCGCCGTGCGCGATCTCGTCGACGAGAGCGCCCGCACCTTCGACAGCGGCCAGACGCATCCGCTCTTCGCGCAGATCCTCGCGACGATGCGCCGGCAGCCGTGGGTGCGTGACGCGGGAGTGCGGATGCGCGACCTCGGGCATGTCTTCCACGCCGAGGTCTTCTTCGTGCCGTCGGGGCGCCGCCCCGTCGGCACGGACGTCCTCCGCACCGCGGCTGAGCAGATCGCGCAGCTCGACTGGAAGCTGCAGGACGTCGTCGTGATCCCCGTCGATCGGATCCCCGATGAGGCGATGACGGAACGCGAAATCAGCGCAGCGGATTGAACGGCGCGATCGCCTGGTCGACCCGGCCCGTGACGATCTGCTCGGCGAGGAGCTTGCCGGTCGCCGGGCCCAGGACGATGCCCCACATGCCGTGACCACCGGCGACGTAGACGCCGGGTGCGCGGGTGGCGCCCACGAGCGGCAGCCCGTCGGGGGTGACCGGGCGAGAGCCGACCCATTCGTCGTGACGGTCGTCGAGATCCATGCCGGTGAACAGGGCGCGCGACTGGTTGACGATGGCCTGGATGCGGCGGGGCTGAGGAGCCTCGTCGGGGCGGCGGAACTCCATCGTGCCGGCGATGCGGAAGCGCCCCTGATACGGCGTGCAGGCGATGCGCTGGAATGGCATGTAGACGGGGTAATCGATCGGCTCGTCGGTGTCGACCGTGAACGAGTACCCGCGGCCGGCCTGCACGCGCACCTTGACGCCGAGCGGGCGAGCGAGCTGCGGCATCCATGCGCCGGTCGCGACGACCACGGAATCGGCCTCGAACTGTTCGCCGCCGGCGAGCGTGACCGAGGGGCGGCCCGTGGAGCCGACCGCCGTGACCGTCGCGTCGGTGCGGATCACGCCGCCGCGGGCGCGGACGGCCTCGGCGAGCGCTTCGACGTAGGGTCCGGGCTCGAGGAAGCGCTGCCCGTCGAGACGGTAGGCGACGGTGACGGCGTCGGAGAGCTGCGGCACGAGTGAGCGCGGATCGGTGAGCCGCTCGAACGGCACGTCCTGACCATGCCGGATGACACCCTCGACCTCGCGCAGGAAGCCCTTCGAGTGCGGTTCGTCGGTGAAGCCGATGACGAACGGCCCCTTCTTCGTCCAGGCGTCCACGCCGCCCTCGGCGAGTTCGTCGAAGCCGGCGAGGGCGATCTTGTCGATGGGCGTGAGCGCCGCCATCGTGCGGTTCCACGCGCGCATCGAGCCGTGCGAGGCGAAGCGGGCCAGGAAGGACCACAGGGCGACATCGGCGCGGAAGGGAACGTGCAGTGCCGCATCGGGGTCGAGCAGAGCTTTCGGTCCGTACGTCCACAGGCTCGGGTCGGCCAGCGGGATGGTCTTGCCGGGGGTCAGCCAGCCGGCATTGCCCCACGACGAACCCGCCGCGACGCCCGCGCGATCGAGCACCGTGACCTCGACGCCGTGCTCCTGCAGGTGCCACGCGGTCGCGAGACCGACCATTCCTGCACCGATGACGATCGAACGCGCCACAATACCTCCTCGGTCATGGGCTTCCTGCCGTCAAGTATGCAGAATCGGATGCTGCACCTCAGTGATCGTGCAGATTCTTTGCCTGGGAGGTGGCCATAAGGAAGAATCACTCTTGACAGAGGGGGTAGGCCGATGCGGACAGAGGAATCTTCGCGCGCATTCGAGGTCGACGACATCGACCTCGCGATCCTCCGCGAGCTCGAACGCAACGGCCGGGTCTCGAACAGCGAACTCGCGGCACGCGTCGGCATCGCCGAATCGACCTGCCACAAGCGCGTGCGCCGGCTCGTGGCATCCCGTGCGATCCGCGGCGTGCACGCCGATGTCGACCCCGCCGCCGCGGGTCTCGACCTCGAGGCGCTCATCGGCATCCGGCTGCACGCGCACGCGCGCGGCGACCTGCGGCGGTTCCAGACCTACCTCGAGCGGCTGCCCGCGACGCGGCACGTCTACTTCGTCGCGGGCGACCTCGACTTCCTGCTGCACGTCGCCGTGCGCGACGCCGCGGCGATGCGCGAGCTCGTGAGCGACACCCTGAGCCTGCGCGAAGAGGTGGCCGCGACGAACACGAGCCTCATCTTCGATCACGCCGGCGGACGGCGTTGACCCCGGCGCCAAGCGCGCCCGTGCGCGATATGGTCGGCGGGAGCCCCTCGCCTGAAGGAGTCCACATGCTCGATGTCGCCGCCGTCCGAGAGCAGTTCCCCTCGCTCGCCTCGGGCATCGCCCACTTCGACGGGCCCGGCGGAACGCAGACCCCGGCCGTCGTCGGCGAAGCCGTCGCGCGCACGCTGACGGGGCCCCTGTCGAACCGGGGCACCGGGATCCTGAGCGAGCAGAACGCCGAGGACGCCGTGACCGCGTTCCGGCACGCGCTCGCCGACCTGCTCGGTGCCGCTCCTGAAGGCATCGTCTACGGGCGCAGCGCGACGCAGCTCACCTACGACTTCTCCCGCCACCTCGCCAAGGCGTGGGAGCCGGGCCACGAGATCGTCGTGACCGAGCTGGACCACGACTCCAACGTGCGGCCGTGGATACAGGCCGCCGCGCGAGCGGGGGTGACGGTGAGGTGGCTCGAGCTCGATCCCGCGACGGGCGACCTGCGCCTCGACGACCTCGACGAGCTTGTGAACGAACGCACCCGCCTGGTCGCGGTCACGGCCGCGTCGAATCTGATCGGCACCAAGCCGCAGGTCGCGCGCATCGCGCAGCGGGCGCACGAGGTCGGCGCTCTCGTCTACGTCGACGGTGTGCACTACGCCGCGCACAGCCTCGTCGACGTGCAGGCGCTCGGAGCCGATCTCTTCGTCTGCTCGCCGTACAAGTTCTTCGGCCCGCACTGCGCCGCCCTCGCGGCATCCCCCGATCTGCTGGATCAGCTGAGCCCCGACAAGCTGCTGCCGTCGCCCGACACGGTGCCCGAGCGCTTCGAGTTCGGCACGCTGCCGTACGAACTCATGTCGGGCGCGACGGCGGCGGTCGACTTCATCGCCGGCCTGGCACCGGCGGGAGGGAGCCGGCGCGAGCGCCTCGTCGCGGCGGCGGACCTCACCCACGAGCACGAACTCCGGCTGCGCCATCGGATCGAAGACGCGCTCGCGGCGCACGGCGACCGCCTCGTCGTGCACTCGGTCGCCGAGGACCGCACACCGACGCTGTTCTTCACGTTCGCCGATCGGGATGCCGCCGCGGCCGGCCGGTTCCTGGCGGCGCGCGACATCGCGGCACCGGCCGGCACCTTCTATGCGCACGAGCCCTTCCGCGCGCTCGCGACGGGCACGGATGCGGGCGTGCGGGTCGGCTTGGCACCGTACAACGACGACGCCGAGATCGATCGGCTCATCGAGGCGCTCGACGACTTCCTGCGCTGATCGCACACGCGCTGCTCTGGAGGATCCGACGCGGACGCGCGAGGCTGAACTCATGGACCGGCTGACGCTCGACACGCTCCTGCCCCTGGAACATCGCGGATGGGATGCACTCTGCGCTTCTCGCGGAGGCACGTTCTACGGCGAGCAGATGACCGAGGATGCCGTCATGGTCCTGGTGAACGGGATGATCCTCGACCGCGCGACGGTGGCCGAGTCGTTGAACGAATCGCCGCCGTGGGCGGCCTACGTCCTCTCTGACGCGCGAGTCATTCCGACCGGCGTCGCATCAGCCGCCCTCGTCTATCGGGCACGCGCTGAGCGCGATGGCGAGTCGTTCACCGCCCTCATGACGAGCCACTACTACGTCATCGACGACGAGGTCAGGCTGGCGCTGTACCAGCAGACGACGATCACGCACGATGACCCGTCGCCGTCGACACCGTGAATCCGGTCCGCGTCATCGTGGCTAGCGTGGGAGCGTGACTTCGACGCCGCGCTACCCGAGCACGATCGCGACGCCGATCGAGCACGAGCTCATCGTCAAGAAGTCGCGCTTCCTCGCTCATGCCTTTCCTGTCCCCTCGCCCGGGGATGCCGAAGAGCTCATCGCCGCGACGCGCAAGCGGTATTGGGACGCGAACCACAACTGCCTCGCGCTCGTCACGGGGCTCTCCGGCGAGCACGCGCGTTCCTCGGACGATGGGGAGCCGTCGGGGACTGCCGGCGCACCGATGCTCGATGTTCTGCGCAGACGCGACCTCACCGATGTCCTGGTGATCGTCACCCGCTATTTCGGCGGCGTGAAGCTCGGCGCGGGCGGACTCGTACGCGCGTATTCCTCGGCGACCTCGGAGGCACTCGATCGAGTTCGGCTGGTGCGGCGCGAGGTCTTGACTCAGGCGACGCTCGCCGTCGGTCATGCGGACGCGGGCCGCATCGACCATCTGCTTCGCGAATGGGCGTCACGACATCGTGCGAGTCTCGGCGAATCGAGCTACGCCGAGCAGACGACGTTCGAGGTGTGGCTGGCGCCGCACCTCGTCGGCACCTTCACGGCCGATATCGCCGCCGCGACGGGCGGTGCACTCGTCCCGGTCTATGGGGCGCAGCGCATCGTCGACGTGGCGGCGTGAAGGGAACGGAGCCGGGTCGGCTAGCATCCGGGAATGACGAATCCGACCCCCATCGACGATGTCCCGATCGGCGGTGAGTCGATCCGCCTGGGGCAGTTCCTGAAGTTCGCCGGGCTCCTCGACTCCGGCGGAGATGTGAAAGAGGCCATCATCGACGGCTACGTGATGGTGAACGACGAGGTCGACCGCCGCCGCGGACGGCAGCTGCAGCTCGGCGACATCGTCAGCTTCGGAGGCCGCAGGGTCCGCGTCTGTCCGTGAGGATGCCGGGGATGATCATTCCCGCGTGTCGTCGGGGGTCAGCGCTTCGTCCCGTATCCGGTCATGCAAAAAGCCCCGGAACAAGCCGGGGCCTTCATTGCGTAGCGGGAGAGAGATTCGAACTCTCGACCTCACGATTATGAGGAACCTACGGGCAGAGCGGTTCGCGGAGGTTGACGGCAACTGTCCCGGAAAATCGCGGTTTCGCAACAACTTCGGCGCTTGTTGAGGGCCACTGGGAGCGCCGATAACGACTCAGGTGTGGGCAAAATGTGGGCACGCTTTCAAGTCCTCGGAAGGGGCCTCGTCGACGTGCGCGCGACGGAGGGATTTGAACTCCACCGATCGAACGGTGATGGGTGGTGGTTCAGGTAGATTTCCGCGGAATCACGCGGGTTCGAGAGCACGACGACGCATCCTCAACCTTCGCGCGCAGTCGTGGTTCTCGACGACGCACTCGAGATCACCACGGAACTCCCACACGGGCCTGGACACAGCAGCTCACTTCCAGGCTGACCCTACCGGGCAAACGTGATCAGATGTCGCCTACTCGTGCAGCAGTCCCTAGATCCCGTCGAGGGGGCATGCTTGCCATTCCTGCATATCGCCGATGACCTTGTCGGTCACCGCCGACACCAAGTCCCGCTACACCTCGCTGCCATAAAGGTCGGAGAGATGCTTGGCGATATCGCCGGTGGTCATGCCGCTCTCATACCACGAGATCACCGCGTCATCGAACCCGGCGATCCGGCGCTGATGCTTCGGCAGCACCACCGGGCTGAACGTCCCAGCCCAATCCCGCGGCACCTGGATGGTGACCTCGTCGATCTCGGTCCGCACCATTTTCGGCGTCGACCCGTTCCGCGAGTTCGGCGCCTGCTTCCCCGCACGGGTGGTGTTCGGTTTCGGTGGGGACCAGCAGATGTAGTGCGAGGGCGTTGCGCCGTGACCCCTATCAATCGCAAGAATCGGCTTTTGACCAACAGCGCTGCGCGAATCGAATGCGGACCTGTTGCGGTTCCTGCACCGGCGGATCGGGCGCGGGCGGATGATGCCGCCGGCCTCTTCGGTGAGACGCTACTGGTCGCGTGGCGGCGGGTCGAGGATCTGCCGGAAGATGCGTCCGAGGCCCGGATTTGGCTATGCGGTATGGCACAGGGGCGCTGCTGAATCACTCGCGGGGTCAGCGCCGGATCATGCTAGATCTCTCCGAGAGCCAGCCCGAGCTGCAGGTAAAGTTCGGTGACGATCGCGCTATTCACTCGGTACGCGGGGATATCTCCCCGTTTACGGATCCCCTTCGAGGGGTTGGCTAGCAGCACACCGGCGCTTTCGAATTCCGCGAGGTAGCTGCTGACCGTTGCCACAGTGATGCCGAGGCCGTCAGCGATGCGTTGTCTGGTGCTGTTGGGATTCGCGCGCAAGAACCGAATGATTCCGACCTTGGCTTCATTGCCGAGCAGCGACAGTGGCAGCACCGCAGTGTCGTCGTCTGTCGGGCGCGCGATCTTTGGCATGCACGCATTCTCGCAGGCCCGGCGCGAACACACGCGACGGGGTTTAGAATTTAACTAGACACTCATCTACTGGCGAGTTAAACTCTTCACCCATGGAGCATCGGAGCGTCACCTCGGCAACACCTGTCGACCGGACGCTCCGCGTGTCCCCCGAACGACCTACAGACAGCCTCCGCCACGCGCGAGTATCGTTCGAGCACCAAGCGAGCCGGGCCCCAATTGCCGCTCGCTCTTCGCTCGCGCACGCCGTTCGGAACGGTTCGATCGATCCTTTTCGAGCAGGTCGTTTCGTGTCTATGATGCACGGACGGCGAGGCATGTTCGTTGTCGGACTGGGTTTGCTCGTCGTCCTGAGTGTTCAGGAGGGGCAGCGATGATGGCATCCCAGCGATCGAGTCGGCGCGGCCTGGTGTGGGCTGTGGTGGGCGGCGGCGTCCTGCTGGTCGGCATCGTTGCGATCATCGTCGCGTCCTTGCTGTCTCGCCAGACCCCTGGACCGGCCCCGTCCCCCGATACGACGCCTGGCACATCACAGCCGTCCACCTCTTCGAGTTCGCCGCCCGATGTCGACGCCGTCGTGGATGCGAGCGTGGCGGAGTTCGGCTGGGTTCCCGAACCCATCACGTCAGACCCGAACGTGTACATCAGGGCAGCTCTCGCAGCCGCGTCGACCTTTGACACGACGAAAGCTGAACGCCCTGACTGGCTCTCCCACCTGGATTCTTGGTTCACCCCGGACACCCGTTATGCCACGGACGCCGACCGGCAGATCGAGCTTGACGCAGCCCGGCTGGAACTTCGCCAAGGTGTTGTCTTACCCGAGCAGGAGTGGGATCTCCTCGCGGCCAGCGATGGACGTGTGAAGGCCGATCCCGTCGGCGACATCGTGTTCGTCGACGTGTCGGACGACGATTCCGGGGATATGTCGATCGGGACGATGGATGTCCTGTTGACGTATACGCAGGACGATGGGACCGGCACGGAGGTTGAGTTCGAGGAGACCGTGCGGGTGAGTGTGCAGGTTCTCTGCGGTCCCGCCTCGGTTCCGACACCCAATACCGATCAACGGGCAGGGGACTGCAAGGTCGTCCGGTATTTCACGGAGCCGTTGGAGCCCTGACATGGGAGCCCCGGTCGCCGCGATCGCAGCCCTCGCCAAGACGAGGACTGGACAGCGAATCGCGATCGGAACGCTCATCCTCCTCCTGCTGGTGAGCGCGTTCTTCGCGACCCCGTGGATCGCGATCCCGTTCGCCCTCGCCGGGCAATCGATCGCGACCACTCCCCCACGGCCCGGTGGCGGCCCCGCCGTCGCCGGCGACTGGGCCTACCCCCTCGCCGGTTCCTACACGAAGGGCCGCGGGTACGGGCATAACCCGGTCCGCGGGTGCAGCTACTGCTCCGTGAACCATCAGGGGTATGACATGGCCCAAGGATGCGGGTCCACGATCTACGCCGCCGGCCCCGGAACCGTGATCACCGCCGGGGTCTACTTCGGGTACGGGAACACCGTCCGCATCGACCACGGCGACTCCCTCATCACCCTTTACGGCCACATGACCACCGGCTCCCTCCGCGTCACGACCGGACAATCCGTGACGGCGGGGACTGCGGTGGGTGCGGAGGGCAATACGGGGAAGTCGTTCGGCTGCCACTTGCATTTCGAGGTCACTCATCAGGGTCGTTCGATCGATCCGCAACCGTTCATGGCCGCGCGCGGTCTTCCCCTCGTCTAGTCCTAGCGAAGGAGCAAACCCATGTCCCTCTCCCACTCCTGGCCGTTGGGTGTTGATGTTCCCGATATCCAGCCCGATTTCAGCGCCCCCTTCTTCGGCGGCCTCCAAGTCCTCGTCTCCTACCTCCTCGCGGCGGCGCTGATTGTGGTGCTGGCAATGTTGATCATCGCCGGTGCCGCGTTGGCGTTCCGCGGGCTGGCATCTGACCGGGTGCGGACATGGGCGGGCGAGAACATCCTGTGGATCTTCATCGCCGCCGCCGTCCTGGGAGCCGCATCCGGCCTGTTCCAGTGGTTCGTGAACTTCGACTTCGGATTCTGATGCGCACCCCCGCCGCCCTCCTCGCCGGAACAGCCCTCGGACTGTTCCTCGCGCTCGGCGCGGCACTCCCCGCCACCGCTTCAGCAACCACGGCTTCGGCGAAAGTGGTCGCGGCGGCAAACCCCATCGAAGGCGAACCCTGGTCCGCTCCGGCTCAGCCCGTCACCTGCACCAACACGAGCGGGCAGATCTCCTGCACCCCCACGGATCCCGCGTCGGTCACGGCACTGCACTGCTTTGCGGGAGTTCTCGCGGCTGGTACGCGCAGCACCGTATGCACGACCTATTCCGGTCACGTCGAAGCGCTCCGCAACGACGGCGGGAAGCCGCTTCTTGTGGAATACGGCTGCAGTCTCGGCGACGTGGTCTGTGTGACGTTCGAGAACGCGGGCCGGGGGATGGCGCTGTCGGCGACGACGATGATGTTCGCTGTTGCCGACAACATGCGGTTCGACACCTCGTCACTGTTGTGGTCAGCGGCGGTTGAGGAATGGTCGTTCTGGCAGTGGGCGATCCTCGTGATCCTCATGGGGGCGATGGTGTGGGCGATCGCTGCCGCGATCGTCTCCGGCGACCGTGAGCAACTCGTCGGGGCGCTCGTGCGCACATTCATCGCGATCCCCGCCGTACCCCTGACCTTGTGGGTGACCGGGCACCTGTTGAACGCGATCGATGACCTGACCTGGTACATCCTCAACCGTGAAGGCCCCGGCAGTCTGTTCGCGACCCTGCAGGGGGTGATGTGGGCGGGCGGGCAGGCGAACTACTTCTTCGCATTCGTGATCCACGGGCTGCTAATGATCGGGATGCTGCTACTGATGCTCGTGTTCACCTTCCGCAACATCGTCCTGGCCGCCCTGATCGCCGTCGGCCCGATCGCCTGGATGGTGTTCCCCATCCGCGGCATCGGTCCCCAATGGGTGGTCCGATACGCATCCGCAGTCATTGTGCTTCTCCTCACGGGCCCGTTGACGATCGGGTTCGTCACGTTGATCATCAACGGGCTATCGACGGTGAAGACGATCTGGGACCCGCAGTCCTGGCCCCTCCTGTTCGGGCTCGTGCTCGTCGCGTTCGCCCCGTTCGCGATCTTCGGCCTCTTCTCCTTCGTCGGCGCAGCCGCCGCCGACGGCATCGGCTCGAGCGCCGCTTCTCACGCCGGGAGGATCACCACCAGCGGCGCCCGCACCGCCGTCAGCATCCCGACCCGGCTGGGTGCGTCGCCTGCGAGCACCCTCGGTTCCCGCGGCTCCGTCGCCCTCCCCACCAGCACCCGTGCCGGCACCGGCGGCCCCGTGAAAGGCCCCGGCGCCCCGAGCTCCCGCCCCGCGACATCCCGGACGGCCGGCCGCGGCTCCCCCGCTGCGGCGTCATCACCGACGACAACGTCCACCCCGCCGCCGGGCGCGAAGCCGACACCGCAGGCGTCGACCCCGTCGCCGCAGAACGGTGCGGGAGTTCCACGGCCGGCGGTGTCACCGAATGGAAGGACGTCGTGATGAGTGCGGCGATGGATCAGTCACGTCCGGTGCGGTTGCCGCGCCGATCCCGACAGGGGGTGGTGATGGGCATGGACGGGTGGCAGCTGGCCTTTGTCGCCGCCGCCGCCCTTATCCTCCTCATCGGCATCAACCGGTTCGGCCCACCCGGACTCCTCTACGCCGCCCCCCTCTACCTCGCGTTCGGGATCACCGCGCTGACGAGCATTCACGGGATCTCCACACCCCGGATGGCGGGCCTGTGGGTGATGAAGCAGGTCCGGCAGGCGGCCGGGGCAACGACACAGTCGTTCCGCCCCGAGCGTGTGCAGCTTTCGGGGACGTTGAATCTGCCGGGGGTGCGGGCGTCGATCCAGTTGTGGGAGGTGGAGGGGATGGCGTGCGTGTACAACCCGCACGACCGGACCGTGTCCGTCACCGCCGAACTGGAGGTGCAGGGGTTTTTGATGCACGACACCCCGGAACGGTTCGACCTCGCCCAACAGTGGTCCACCGTCCTCGCCTCGTTCACGCAACGCCCCGGGGTGAAACGCGTCACCCTGCAAGAACGCACCCTTCCCACCACGATCCGTCCCGCCCGTGACCATTACGACACGGTGCGGCTGCGCCGAAACCTGGACCAGGGGTCAGTGGTGGCGGTGAATTACCGGGAGGTGATGGACGGGTCGGAGCGGTTCGCAGTCTCGCACCGCAACTACCTCACCTTCACCCTGGACCTGGTCGCCCTCGGCGCCCAACTGAAATCCCTCGGCGGCGGCAAAACCGCCATCACCTCGCTTGCCTACATTGAAGCCGGAAACCTCGCTGACGCCCTGCACGCCGCCCGCGTCCGCGTCCGCAAATGGCTCACACCGCGGGATGTCGCAGCACTGGGACGGGTGGCGTTTGATCCGGAGTTCGCCGGCACAGTGCAAAACCGGGACGAGGCGCAGTCGGGGGTGGACCCGGTGGCAATCGGGCCAATGTTCCTAGATGAACCGAAGGGGAACAACGGGATCGTGGTCACCGATTCCGGAGTGCACTGCACGATGTGGATTCATGAGTGGCCCCGCTCGGACGCCCCCGTCGGGTTCGTGTCCCCGATCGTATTCGCCCGCCACCCGCACACCGGCGACGCGGTCACCCACATCCTCTCCCTCGTCCTCACCCCCGTCCCCGTCTCCAAAGCACTCCGCCGCATCCGGGATGAGAAGAAAGTGTGGCGGGGAAACGAGAAGCTGCGTGCGAAGCGCGGCGCGGACGGGTCGGCTGCGGACCTTGCCGACTGGGAAGCACTCGGCAAGCAGGAGCAGGAGATCGTCGCAGGTCACGGTGAGTACCGGTACGGGGCATACCTCACCGTCACCGCTCCCACGGAGGAGGAGTTGGATCAGGCGATCGCGGGGATGCGCAACGCGTTGTCGCGGGCGGGGATGGAAGCGCAGATCCTGTACTGCCAGCAAGCCGAAGCGCTCATGGTCAACGCGCTGCCTATCGGACTGGGCATGAAATGACTCGCCGCACCGTCACCTTCACCCCCGGCAACCTCACCCGCCGTGAACGTAAAACCCTGCGCCGCGAACTCGCCGCGCTCAGCAGGGAAGAGCAACCACCCCGGTCCACGCGCAGGGATCGGTCGCTGCCGGACCCGGCCGTTCGGGGTCCGTTCGGGCCGGGGTTGATCGAGGGCGGGTACTGGAATCTCGCCTCCCCGGCGTTGCCGCCGCATCAGGCAACGTCGCAGCATCTGGCGGGGATCTACCCGTTCGTCGCCGACGCCGGCCTCGGCCACCGCGGTCCCATCGTCGGGGTCGACCTCAACGCGGACGCCCTCTGGCATTTCTCCCCCTGGGAGGCCTACACCGATACCTCCGATCGGGGCACGTTTTCGACCAACATCCTCGCGCTCGGTGCGTACCGGTCCGGGAAATCCGCCACCATCAAGACCCTCACCACGAGGTCGATCGCGTTCGGCCACCAAGTCGTCGTCCCCTCTGATCCGAAAGGGGAGTGGGTGACCGTCGCCGAAGCCATCCCCGGAGGGAAGGTGATCCGCCTCGGCGGTGGCACCGGTGCCCGCCTGAACCCGCTGGATCGGGGGCCCAGGCGGACGGGTGCGTCGGATGAGCAGCACGAGCAGATGGTCACCCAGCGGCGCATCGGCACCCTCATCGCCCTGGTCGAGATGACCCTCGCAGGCCGGCTCACCGCTGTCGAGCATGCTGCCATCCACGACGCCCTCGCCCGTTGCGTCACCACCACGGGCGATCGCCCGACGCTGCGGGGTGTGTATGAGGAGCTCGGTCGGCCGCCGGTGGGGACGGAGTCGGAGCGGCGGGTGGCTGAGGGTGCGGTGCAGCCGAGGTTCGTGCTGCGCCGGTTCGTCGACGGGGACCTCTCCGGCCTGTTCGAAGACGAATCCACCGTCGAGTTCGATCAGGACGCACCCATCGTTGTCACCGACACCAGCGAGCTGTTCGCCCGGGGGGAGCTTGCCGCGCAGTTGACGCAGGTGTGCTCCACCGCGTGGATCCAGGCCGTCATCTCCGACCGGTCCGCCCGCCGCACCCGGTACGTGGTGCGGGAGGAAGGGTGGCGGGATATGACATCGTTGGCGTCGCTGCAGATGTTCCAACAGTGGCTGAAACTGTCCCGGCATTACGGGATCAGCAACATTGTCATCCTGCACAAGATCGGCGACCTCGACGCGGTCGGGGATGCGGACTCCACCGAACGGGCCCTGGCGTATTCGATCATCGGGGACATCGAGAACAAGTTCATCTTCCGCGTCAACCACCAAGAACAAACCGCGCTCCGCGACCGGCTGAACCTCCCCGCCCCGCACGTGGAGATGGCCAGGGAACTGCAGAAGGGCGAGTTCATCGCCTACATCGGCCAATACTCCTACCTCGTCAACTGCTTCCCCACCAGCACCCCGTGGGAATACGACCTGTTCAGCACCGACGACGCCGTCACCCCCGCCGACCGCGACGACCCGCACCTGCACTTGCTGGACCCGGACGAACTTGAACACCTCTGGCCGACGGCGCCCACCGCCGGCCCGGATGGGTGGGGTCGGGATGTGGAGGGCTGGTTGGCCCCGGTATCGAAGGAGCTGTCATGAGAGTCCGTGCCTATGCGACCGTCACCGGGCCCGCCGCAACTTACACCGGCCCCGACGGGCACACCGAACCCATCACCACCACCGCCGATGAAGACATCCGCCACGCCGTCGTCCGCCGCGCCGCCGACGAAGCCCGCCGCACCGGCACCCCCATCGAACTCGTCACCCGCGGTGACCGCGGCGACCACCACCTCGTCGTCCACACCGACGGAACCCTCGCACCCCTCCCCCACGACGCGCACGCGATCGACGAGGCCCCCGACACGGCGCCCGCGTCACCCCTCACGGAGGAGGAACTCGTGGCGGAGGAGCTCGAACTGTTTGGGAAGGAGGTGAGGGAAACGGCTCCGCACCCGGACGAGACCTCCACGGCCGCGCCCGCCACGGATGCGTCCATCACGGATGAGTCCGTCTCGGGCGCGGCCCCGGTCGCGGAGCCACCCACACCCCGCCAAACCTTCCTCACCACCCCCGCAGACCCTGATCACGGCGGGTCGGGATGGCAACGGTTCTGGGCGCGGCTCGGATTGACCCGCGGCGGGTCACACGCGCAGAAGGCCCGGGCCCGGGCAGTGCGGGCAGTGTCGTCGCAGTGGGCGGGGTGCCGAACCATCGCGGTGGTAAACGGAAAGGGCGGGGTGGGGAAGACGATGACCACCGCGATGCTCGCCGCGGTCCTCGCCCGGCACGGGGGCGGGAATGTGCTCGCCTGGGACAACAACGACACCCGCGGGACGCTGGGCTGGCGCACCGAACCTGGTCGGTACGACACCACCATCCGCGACCTCCTCCGCCACGCCCCGGGTTTGTTGGATCGGGCGGCGGCGGTGTCGGAGATCGCGCAGTTCGTGCACCATCAGCCCGACGACCGGTACGACGTGCTCCGCTCCAACCCCGAACTCCTCGCCACCGACCAACGCCTCACCACGTCCGAGTTCGATCTGCTGATGCAGGTCGCTGCCCGGTACTACCGGGTGGTGGTGTTCGATTCCGGCAACGACGAGTCCGCGGATCGGTGGCTTCGGATGATCGATTCGTCCTACCAGGTCGTCATCCCCACCCTCGCCTCCCCCGAGTCCGCCGAGTCCGCCGCGCTTCTCCTGGACGCGCTCCGCACCCGGGATGCGCACTCGCGTGTTCTCGCCGACAACGCCGTGGTCATCGTCACCCAGCAGGAGGCCGCGCACCCGAAAGACCTGGTCCGCATCGTCGACGGGTTCGCCGGCCTTGTCCGCGCCGTGGAGATTATCCCGTTTGACCCGGCCCTGAAATCCGGGCCGCTGCGGTGGGGCACGCTCCGCACCCGCACCCAAGACGCCTGGCTTCGCGCCACCGCCACCACCGTCATCACCCTCTGACCACGGTGACACGACGATGAGTGACGGGCTGCTTGTGAAGATCCTCGCCGGCGCAGCGGCCGCAGGGATCGTCCTCACCCTGGCCACCGCGTTCCTCGCTGAAGTAATCACCCAGGCCCTGTGCGGTGCCCGCCCGACCCCGACGGGCCTGTTCTCCGGCATTGGGCTTGCCCTGACCGGGGACCCCACCACTTATACGGCTCCGGCGGGGTGTGAGTTGCCGGTGTGGCAGATCCGGGTCGCCGACCTCACCGCCCTGCTCCTCATCATCGCCCTGGCGGTCGTGGTCATCACGGCGGTGCGCCGCTACCAGCACTCGGACCGGGCGTTCGTCTCGGATTTGCGCACCCGGCCGGGGTTCGCGGCCGGGTCGGAGATCCGCCAGCACCTCTCCGCGAAAGCCGTGCTCCGCAGGGCATCCCAGCTGCGGCCAGGGGCGGGGCGGGCGGTGCCCGCGGATGTCGGGTGGCGGGTCGGACGGTCGCGGGGGATGGACGTGTACGTGTCCATCGAAGACTCCGTCGCTCTGGAAGGCCCACCCCGCTCCGGAAAGGGATACCGGGTTCTGATCTCCGCGATCCTCGACTGGACCGGGCCGCTCATCACGACCTCGACTACGAACGACAACCTCACCGCCACCATGCGGCCCCGCCAGGCCCGCGGGGACGTGCACGTGTTCGACCCGCAAGGCCTCTCCGGCATCCGCCACCCCCTCCGGGTGTCCCCCATCACCGGGTGCGAAGACCCGCTGGTGGCGATGCAACGTGGCGCCGCGATCATCACCGGCACCGCCCTCGGATCCTCGTCCACGAACCAGGAATGGGCGCAAGCCTCCGGTGTCGTCCTCGGCCGCCTCCTTCACGCCGCCGCTGTCGGCGGCAGAACAATCGCCGACATCTACGACTGGGGATCCTCCTCTGCCCTTGCCCGCGGGGCGGTGGACATTCTCCGCGGTGATGGGGCACCGGGGTGGGGAGACAGCCTGGAGGCGACGATCAGTGGGGATGAGAAGCTCGTCTCCTCCATCTGGTTCGGTGTCCAAGGCGCCGTCGCCCCGCTCGCCGTCCCGCAGATCCGCGACTCCCTCATGCCCCGCTCCGGCGACCCGATCTTCCGCCCGGGCGAGTTCCTCACCGCCCCCAACACCCTCTACCTCATCGGGTCCTCCTCCGGTGCCGCCGCGATGGGCGGATGGTTATCGGCGCTGATGGATGACGTCGTGGAGGTCGCCCGCACCACCGCGCTCGCCTCCCCCGGGTCGCGGTTGCCGTTGCCGTTGGGGTTGATTCTGGATGAGATCGCCAACATGTTCCGGTGGGGAAACCTGCCCCGCACCATGGCCGACGGTGGTGGGCGCGGCATCTGCACCTTCGTCGTGTTGCAGGCCCTCTCCCAAGCAGAAACGTCCTGGTCCAAAGCAGAAGCGGACACCATCTGGGCTGCCGCCACCGCGAAAGTCCTCCTCGGCGGCGCATCGCACGTCGATCACCTGCGCGATGTCGAAGCGCTTCTCGGCACGAGAGACACCCGCCGCACACAGAGGTCGTGGACGACGAGGGAGAGCGGGCACTCCACCAGCGAACACAACGAACGCCTCCCCCTCATGTCGGTCGATGAGATCCGCCGCATGCCCCAAAACCTCGGCCTCCTCGCCTACCGGAACCGCCGCGGCGTACTCCTGGACCTCACCGGATGGGACGAACGCGCCGACGCCCGCACCATCCGCACCGGCAAAGCCGACACCGAACGCGAACAACAAGCCGTCTTCCACACCCACACCACCCCGACGACTCCCTCAGCCGAGAACAAGGCTTCTCCTGAGGAGCCGGCGGCTGAGGTCGAGGCGGTTGAGGTGGTGAGGGACGAATGAGCAATCGCCGCAAGCCCCGCGACGCCGGGTACCAACGCGATTACCTCCGCTCGAGGGCGTGGTTCGCCCGCCGGGACCGCTGGTTCACCGACCGGCTCCGCAGCACAGGGGAGCTCGCGTGCGCGGCGTGCGGGGGTGTCGCGTCGAAGCGTGAGCTCGAGCTGCACCACGTCGACTACGCCGGCGTCACCATCCAGAACGGCAGGTGGGTTGCCGCGGAGCGGGACGAGGATCTGGTGGCGTTGCATCGGGGATGCCACGAACTGCTGCACCGGCTCATCGACCGCGACCCCGTCCTGTCCCGCCACCGCACCCGCCGCGACGCCACCGCCCTCGCCCTCACCGCCCTGCGATCCAAGCTCCAGCGCTACGGGGAGGGGGTGGTGTCGTGAAGGGGTACAACCCGGACGTCGACTACGACGGGATGCTCGCCGACGACCTCGCCCTCGACGCCCGACAGCGTGGCGGGACGTCTGCTGCGATCGCGGCGCACGTGGTGAATTGGCGCACCCTCACCGATGAGGGAGCCCCGGTGGAGTGGGCGGCGCTTCGGGCGTGGGTGGAGTGGTTCACCGTCCGCTACCACGTCCCGCACAGCGTCATCCCGAACTGCTGGTGGCAACACGGGGCGCTCGTGGAAGAACTCTCCGCCCTGCACACCGCACACACCGTCTCCTTCGACAGTTCCGACACCGGGTACGGACCGGTTGGATTCCACGAACACCTCACCCTCGCCCACCCCCGCCTCACCCGCGCGTACGGCGGCGGGTGCAACAACGGCCACCAAGCCACCCGCCCCCGCTCCTGGACGAACGTCACCGACGAGAAGGAATGGGCTGCGTGGACCACCACCGGCCACGCCCACCGAGACACCGACACCGGTGCCTCACAACGGAAGGAAGAAGGATGACAACCAGAATCCCGGTCACCATCGAGGGAAACCTCACCGGCGACCCCGAACACGGCGCCAGCGACACCGGCAACGAATACGCGCGGTTCACCGTCGCCGTCAACGACCGACGCCTCAACGACACCACCGGACTGTGGGAAGACGCCGGCACCGTCTTTCACCGCATCGTCGTGTTCAACAAACAGTCCCGCAACGTCGCTGACTCGCTCCGCAAAGGCGACGCGGTCCTCGTCGCCGGGGACCTACGGTTCGGGACCTACGTCGACAAGGAAACTGGGCAGACCCGGGAGACCCGCGACATCGTCGCGGACAACGTCGGCGCGTCCCTGAAATTCCAGGGCGTCACCGTTCAGCGCAGCCCAAAAGCTGACGGCCCCGCCGCATACACGACGGGGCCGACCAGCACGCCGGTGAATCAGACCGGCGCCACACTTGCACGCTGACCCAACAACAGGAGCGGGCGAGAGTCACTGTACTCCCGCCCGCTCCGCATGTGTACGCCTCCTGCGCGAAGTCCCCGCCAGCGGTCGACCGCACCTCGAGGTACGCACATGTCGCTGTACGGCGCCCTGATCCCGCGTGGATGCGAGGTGCGCCTCGCCGCGACGCCCCTCTTGACCGGCCTCGGTTGAGGGTGGAAGATGCGGTCCAAGAATTCGGCGATCAGCTGAATCACTGGGGGCATCACATGACCGATAACTCTGCAGGCCCAAGTCTCGGCGAACGCATGACCCGAAACGGCGTGGAGTACGTCTTCCAAAACGGCATCTGGGTGCCCGTGGGTGATTTGCCAGGCTTTCCCCCGGACAACGCCCCGCACCGCAGAGTAGATGGTGACGAGCTCGGCGACTGGGCATGAGCACACTCGAAGGCAAGCCCAGTGTGGAGGTGCCCCCGGACCGCTGGCGGGAGGCGATCACAACATCTCGTGAGGCCGCGAAGTGGGGTGCGGGGGCGATCGGCGCCGTCGGCGTGGCCATCTTCGGCGGGATACCTGCGCTCAAAGGGCTGAACTTCGAGTGGGGCAACCTCGAAGACAACTCGCAAATGTGGTTTGCTCTCGCGTCGGCGCTGGTCGGAATAGGCGGGGTGACCCTCACCATCGTTCTCCTGATCCGCGCAACGCTGCCAATGTACACATCGTTGTCGCGCATCAGCCAGCAAACCCGGCGAGACCTGCGCAGAGCTGCCGTGGGCGAGTTCCTCCCCGCGGCATACCCGACCGTGGAACTACTCCAGCAGGAGATCGCTAGACGAGAGGAGGCCGTCGCGTTCACTGAGCAGCAGGCGCGCGACGCGGTCGGATCGAATAAGACAGCAGCCACCAAGGTTCACCAGGATGCTGTGGTCTTTCTTGAGCAACTGCGGGCGTGGGCCACGCGGCTTCTGAACTACGACGGGTTCAACCAAACGCAACGGCGATTGGTCGGGCCTGTCATGGTCATCGCGATCTCCGCAACCGCGCTCGGCGCCACCTGTTTCATGTTCGCGACCAGCAATCCTGCTGATAGCGCGGAGGACACGGTGCCGCCTCCCGAGGTTGGCCAGGTTGCCTACCTCACACCGCTCGACGCTGCCGCATGGGCGGAGATCACCAGCGTCGCACGCGTCGATGGGTGTCAGGACGATCAGGGGCGCTACCTCGTTCTGGTTACCGGCCACGCCGACGACCTGTACACCGTCCAGACATTGCCTCGCGCTGCCGGTATCTGCCAAGCATGGACGTTTGATGTTCGCGCGGAGGTGGCCAGTGTGAACGTGCTCGCCGAGCCACGCAAGGCCACCATCAGGTTCACGCCCGCACCGTCGCCCGCAGAACGCTAGATCGGCGGCGGTCCCGCGTGTACCTTCGACCGCGGCTTCGGCGTAAATTGTCTCTGTGGACGCCGCGCTCATGCTCTCGTTAGTGGTTCATGTCGCGTCCGCTGCGAATGCAATCGATGACGCTTTCGACAAAGTGCCGCGGCCATGGCCCGTAACGGCAGGGTCGTTCGTTGATTCGGCGCTGGAGCACGCTCATCATGCGCTCGATGACGCCATCTTCGCGGCGTTGGAATCTGGCGTCACTATCGAGCAGATCGAAACTGCCATCGGTCACGCCGTCGTCAAGCCGGAGTGGTTCGACGACCAATAGCCGCCAGCGGTCGCTCGAGAGGTGCCCACCGGGAGAGGCCCGGCCAGTGGGAGCTTCTCTCCTTCTCAGGCGGATGCGAGGGTCACCGCATTCGACCAGACCCAGCAGCGGTACCCGTTGCCTGCGACGGTGAACTGGACGCCGCACGCAACGTCGTTCCAGACAACGACAACGCCGTCCACCTGGACCGCGTGCGGACCGAACCGCACCCACGCGCGACACGCGCGAGGCTTCGGGTCTCGCGTGACCGGCAATCGATCTTCTTGACGTTCGTCGGCAGTGAGGGACTGCAGGGGGTGTTGTTCCGCGACGCGCTGCAGGATTCGGTCGTTCATCTGCGCGTCGACCCTGTCCGCATACCGATGATTCGTTCCCACCGAACCTGCCCTCCCTTCACGAACGACGACACTACCGAGTGTCGCACTTGTGTTCTAATCTTGGGGACCATGGAAACGCAGAAAATCGAACACGATCTGACGTTGTGGATGGCGAACGATATCCCTGAGCGGATGTTCTATGCCGGTCGGCGCTGGCGCGTCACGGATGTCCCGACCCGCCTGCGGAAGAGCGTATGGACGATGGACGTTCCGACGCACGGTCTGTACGGGTGGCGGTTCCAGGCGACAGCCGAGAACGGGGACACATTCGTATTCGACGTCTTCCGCACCGAGCACGACTGGCACGTCCACCGTCAGTACTCCTGACCTCCCGCACCCACGTCACCGCGACAGGCCATGGCTTTCGCTCGGCGCGGCGGGCGTATGAAGTGGCGCGCTGACGGCGACCGTCGCATACGCTGGCTCACGCGCGTGCAGCGGGGCCATCTCCTGGGCGATGCGGTCGCGTTGAACACGGCGCGCATGCAGCCGCTCAGCGAGTCGCGCCCGACGAGTCCCCACCGCCAGCGGCGCCGAAGGCCCGCGGGCGTGTCCGGCGGCGTCGGCCGAGGCCGCGCGAGCATCGAGATGCTGCAGCCCGCGGGTGGCCTCAGCGATCCATCGGTCGAGGCTGGCGAGGTGATTCAGCCCGTCGTTCTCAGATGAGTGGTCCGGCGCGTGCGGAGACGCGCCGGGCCCTTGCGGAGGGTGGGCTGCACGGTGCAGTTCACTGTGCGCAGCGCGGCGGGATTCATCGATTGTCACCTCGGGTGTGCCGCGGAGCATGGTCGAAGCCAGAGCGTCGAGTGCGGCGTCGCGGTGGTGGCTGATGAGGATGGCTTCGTTGACATAGCGGCCGCGGGTCATCCCGACGTAGAGGCCGGCGGCGTTCACGCCGGGTCCGACGATGGATACGTCGGCGGTCTCACCTTGAATGCCGTGCACGGTCGACGCGTACGCAAGGTGCACATGCTCGGCGGCGTAGGCGCGATCGACGGTGCGGGTCATACCTGAGTGGTGAACGCTGACGAGTTCGAGGTTGTCGCTGGTGATGCGGCTGATTCTCCACAGGGCCCGGTTTTCGACATCGGTGCGATGGTCGTTACGGCGGGTTTGCACGACGTCGCCTTCCAGCAAGCGCTGCTCGCCCTGCCCGACGGCGAGCCGCCGGGCAGAGAGGTCCCCGTCTGTGACGCGGCGTTCCTGGATCGCTTCATTGACCGCCGCGGCTTCGTCGTTGGTTCCCGTCACCAACGCCACCCGCTGCTTCTTGGCGCTGTGGCGGAAGTAGGCGTCCACCATCGCCTCACGGGCGGTCGCCTCATCGGGCGCCAGCCGCACATGACCTCCCCCGTGCAGGGCACATGCAATGTCGAGCGCGTCGTCGGCGGAAGTGGGGCGCCGCATACGAAGAGTAAGGGCGGCGTAGTCCTGGTCGTGGAAGCGGTGCACAGCACTCAGCTCGACGGTCGCGGTGGCGCAGCGGGTGGCGATGGCCATCGCGCCGGCGTGACCGACAGGGGTCGCTTGGAGGTCGTCGCCAACCATCACGATCCCAGCCCCCGTGGAGGCTACGACGTCGGCGAGGGCGTTCGCGGTCTGCAGGTCGACCATCCCCGCTTCGTCCACAACGATCCGATCCCCCGCCCGCAACAGGTAACGCCGGGGCCCCTCATAGATGACGCCGGGCCGTGCGGGGTCGGGGTCACCTCGTTCTAATCGGGTCCAGGATTGTGCGCCGGCAGGGTCGGTGCCCCATCGCCAACCGTGGTCGGCGAGGAGGGCGTGCAGGCTCGACGCGGTCGCCCCGATCTCGGTCCCGGCGACCGTCGCAGCCTTCTTCGTCGGCGCGACCACCACCATCCGCCGCCCCTGATCCATCAGCGCGGCCATCGCCACCCGCAGCATCGTCGTCTTCCCCGTCCCCGCAGGTCCGGTGATCGTTACCAGCCGGTCCGTCCCAGCGATCTCCCCCGCCGCCTCGGCTTGCTCCGCGTTCAGTGACACGGCGTCGGGGAGGACCGTGTCCGCGATACGAGCGATTTCCTGGTGCGTGCAGCGGGTGCCCGAGCGGGTGATTCGCTCGAGGCGAGCGGCGAGGTCAACCTTGAGTACTGCGGTCGCGGTGGCCATCAGCGCTTTGACGTGATCAGGCGCAGCGGCGCCGTCGAGGAGATCGATCGTGTGGGTGAGAGCAAGGTCCACGATCCGGTCAGCGACCGGGTCCAGCTCGTCCCGGTCCGCGATGACACCGGATGCGGCGAGGGCACGGAGGGCGCCGGCTCGAACGTCCAGGAGGCTGAACCGGCCGCCCGTGGCCGTGGAGCGGTCGTCGGCTTCCACGATCGCCGTCGCTGCGAGCAGTTCCAGGTTGAGTTCCTTGATCCGCGTCGCCCGCATCCGGACAGGCGGGCGGGGGATCAGGATGCGGCGGTCGATCGCGGTGAGTTCGTCCCGGATGAGGCGTTCCCATTCGGCTTCGTCGATGTCGTGTGGTTTCTGCGGGCGACCCATCGCCCACGCAAGGCGATCCACCTGCTGGATGACATCCACGCTCGGGTTCTCACCCGGGTGCTCCTCCCGCCACTGGGACAGCAGCATGGCCCGGTTTGCTTCGATCTGTGTCGACCTGCGCGAGAGTGGACGAACCGCATGCGACAACTCGGCGATCTCCCCAGCACCATCGAGGGTGAACCCGTGGCGGGCGAGAGCAGCAAGCCATGTCGGGTCTGTGCGGGCGGCGAGTTCTCCCTCTGCGTTGATCAGCGTGTGCAGCTTCATCGCCACCCGGGAGTCGACGTTCGACCATTGCCCATCCCGACCCTGGACCTTCACATTCAGCCACAAGTGCCGGTGGATGTGCGGGTCCAGCGCACGGGAACGGCGGTGCTGCAGCTCGACTACTTCCACGCGCGCGAGATCCTCACGGATCCGGCCGCCGGCACCGCGACGCGCGTTCAATTCCCGCTGCCAGGTCAGAATGATCCGATCACGCAGCCGATCCTGGAGCGCTTCGAACTCCACCGCGAGATCCGCATCCAACACAGCGGCGACGCTGAACGACTTCGGTGCGTTGATCGTCCCATCCAGCAGCAGATCCGCGGACGGCAGCTGCAGATCACGACCCCGCCGCTCCCCCAACACTGGATCACACCCGTCCACCCACCGCCGCAACGCCGACTCGTCCAGCAGGTCCATCGAGATGGCACCGTCCTCGACGACGAACCGCGAGACCCCGACGGCGCCGGCATCACCATACGCGGTGAGCGCGTCGGCGCCCGTTGTGGCTCGCAGGTGGGAATCGCAGGTGCCCTTCAGCGCGTAAGAGATCGCCTGCCGAACCCCGTGAGATTCGACACCCCTCTTCCACCGCTCGAGGCCGCCGCGCACACCGTCAGACTACGCGCTTATGCTGATCACGTCACGGGTTACACAGAAAGTGCCTGCGTGCATCACTTTCTTCTATCGCCTGATTGGTTCGGCAAGAGGGTGATCGCCAGCGCGCGGATAGCGGAGGGCGAGCGAGCATTCTGTCGAGCGGGTCTCGCGAGCATCCTCGGCGAATTCACGAATCTCAGCTGTCAGCGCTGTTCTAGAACTGGGGCGCCGCCTTGGGCCTCCACCTGGCCTTCACATCCCATCGCTGCTGCTCGGTGAACGACCGGCTTTCGGGCGCCGCCCGATCGCTGCCGCGGGTGGGACGCGCACAGGGAAACTCGACCTCGCTACGCGGACGGGTGGCGAGCCTGCCGGCTTGGATGGCGATGCCGCACTCCGTGTCCGCGATTTAGAGGGAGGCGCTCCGATGCTGAGTGGCTAGTCGGCGATGCACCCGAGTTGGGCCCCGCTCACCAGTCCCATTCGTGCGGCCGCCGCGGGAGCGAGGCGCTCAGGATCGTGGGCTTCTGGATCCCGACCTGATTCAGCGCGGCGGTTGCGAGGTCGACGGCGGCAAGAATAAAAGTGCTGTCGTCTGTTGAGGGGTCGACAGTGGTGTGCACAGGGCGGAACTGCCCGCTGAGGGTGCGGTGGACTCCGTGCGGGGGCGCCGCTCCTCGTTCGTGAAACTCAGGCGAGGTGCTGGTCGCGTTCTCGAACTCGACGCCGAGGAGGATCTCGTAGTCGCCAGCGGGTGTATCGGCAGCGACGGCATGTACGAGCGCAAGCAGTGCGGCAGTGAATCCTTCGATCGCGATCGTCGGTACCTCGTGGGGCTCGTATGGCTTACCAGTCTTCTCGTGCTCATGGCCGCCTGCACGCCACGACATCCCGACTGAACCATCGTCGAAGATCGCAGCGTGCGCCTCCCGGTTGTCGTCGGGGCGTTCCGGAGGGAGGTACTGCCCCGACAGCGTCGGTCGCGGGCGATAGATGTCCACGTCCTCGAGAGGACCGTACTTGGTGAGCCCGCTTAGCCACCACCGGGTCACTAGGGTGGCCCGATTGGCTGTGTTGGTTACCCGATCTCGGGGTTCGGTGCGGGGTCGCAAAGTGCGGGGTCGTGCCGCGCCCACAAGCACAGCGCGATCTCCGGTTCCGACGGCGGTCGCCATATCGTCGTAGATCTGTTGCAGCGCTTGCTCGCCCCGCCGTGCCCCCTCGAAGCGTGCTCGGTACGCCGCCTCGATCTGCGGCTCTTTCATCCAGTGGGTATCGGCCCCGGTGCGGAGTGGTGCTCCGAAAGTGTCACCGCGGTATACCAGGTGCGGCCCATCGGGACTCGCCGGAATCACGAGCGCAACGGCACGATTGCCGTTCGAGGATGGAACTGCAATCGCTTGGACCCCAAAGACCGGCGGGGTAATCGCGGTCATGCATACCTGCCGGATGGTGCGCTCGTAGTTCTCTGTAAGCTCTCCGGCATCGTGCCGCCCATCAGCGGCCTTGTTGGTCTCAGTTAAGCCAAAGACCAAGACTCCGCCGCCGGCGTTTGCGAACGCGGCGATGTCCTTGACGTAATCGGAATCGCGGAACTCCTTCTGCGGAGGGAGCGCCTTCTTCCAATCGAGCGCGTCGCTTTCTTCGATTCCTTGAGCGACCACGGCATCGATCATCTGTTCGGTGAGCGGTCCAGGGGGCTCCCCGAGCGCATAGTGCAAGGGCGTGTGCAGCATAGGTCTCAGCATAGGAAAGGGTTGAGGATCGGGTCCCTCCCGAAACATGGCATGAAGACTGACCGGATATCGCGAGACCACCTCTCGAAGAATGATCCCGATGACTCCCACGGTGTCGCTCGTGCTCGAAGTTGAGGCTCGTGGAGTTCGCGGAGCGATGAGCGATAGAGGGTGGGTGGGCCCCGATAGAGTCGAGTTCTGCCGCAGGGGAGGCGTGGTTGACTGAGCCAGAGCTGTTCACACTGGGTCGCGTGATCTCAGTGGATGTTGACGCTGACGAAGCATGGGTAGAACTCGTGAGCGGCGGCATGGTCCACTATTCGGTAGACGACCTGCCAGGCGATGAGGGCTCGCTTGTCAGCGTCGGAATGCGCTCGGGCAATCTCCTTGGTGCACCGCCCGATACAGTGTGGCCGCGGACAGCTCGGAACGTCGGGACTCTCAAGCACATCGGTGACGAACGAATCTTGATGGAGTTTGCTGGGGCGATCCGGGCACTCGGGGTCGAGGACGTCGTCGAACCCCGCGTCGATGCTGGATACGTCTTCGACGACACACAACAACGTTGGTGTCCGCTCACTGATGAGGAGTCGGCAGTGATCATCCAGATCGACGAGGTCATTTCGCCGTTCAACGTGGAGTCGTACACCGCAGAGCCACAGGCCGCTGCCGAATACGGGGGCATGCGCGAGACAGTCGACGAACTGATCCGGCTGCTTGAAGCCAACTTCAGGTCTCGAGCTGAGATGGTTGGCCGCAGTGATCGACCCAAGCCCCCAGCTGGCGCGGTGTTCTTCGGACCTCCGGGGACAGGAAAGACCCACCTTGCGCGGACAGTCGCGAAATCACTCGGCTCTGATCTGATCACTGTCAATGGACCGGAACTGATGGATAAGTACCTTGGCTCTACCGAACGTGCGTTCCGGTCACTGTTCAGCCTTGCGCGCGAGAAGCCGCGGTCGATTATCTTCATCGATGAATTCGACACCATCGGCTCGCGCAGAGGTCCTGACGTGCACGAGGCCATCAATCGACAGGTCGGACAACTGCTGTCCCTCATGGACGGCGCCGCCTATGCGACCAAGCCCTTCGTGATCGCTGCCACGAATCGATTGGAGGACGTAGATCCAGCGTTCCTGCGGCCGGGGCGGTTCGATTTTCCCGTCGAGTTCAGGCTTCCCACCCTTCAGGGGCGGCTCGAGATCCTCCACGCGCAGGCTGTGACGGTGCAGATAGGTGATCCTGCCTGTCTACCGTGGCTCGCGGCCTCGAGCAATGGGTGGTCGCCCGCCGAGTTGGCGCTGATCTGGACTGAAGCTGACGGGTGGCGCACGGCCGAGGGCAGATCGGACCTCACCCTGGAAGACATTGTGCGCGGCTATGAGCGAGCACGGGATCAGCATTCCGTTGTGCTGCGGGCCAACGATTCGGTCAAGACGAGGGGTATGTAATTGGGCTGGCTCTGGTGGCGTCGGGCGATTCAGCCCGCAATTCGTGAGTTTGTTTATCTCGACGAAGTCAGTGTTGAGAGCCTCCTGGCGTCCGTCGACGGAGAAATTCTCGTTGAGAGCACTCGCACTAGTTCGCGTTCGACCGAGGTTGGAGTGTCAGCGACGACTGCCGACGGCCTTTTCGAGCAGGCCAGCTTTTCTCCGAGTCTGAAGAGCGTGCGCGGCAGGCAGGTGCAGGAGCTCCGCAAGTCCGTCGCTCAATCGGCGTTCGCAAGATTTCGCCAGCGCAACATGAGTCGCTTTGCGATTCATGGACTCGATCCCGCGGAGCTGAGTCAACGACAGCGTGAGGCGATCGCCCGGCGGGAGAGCAAGGCGCTCCGGCGATGGAAGCAGGGTATTCCCGTAGCTGATGTCCGGCGCGGAGATCTTTTCGAGATCGAGTCGGACGTGTCCGCTGCCGACATCTTCCGCGTACGGACGGCGATGGTCGCCGTAACGGACGTCATGGAGGCGTATCCGACGTTCTTGTCGCTGGAGCAACGAGAGATCTTCAAGACCACGCGGCCGCTAACTGACCTAATTGACAAGCTGAACGGGGATGCAATCCCGGTTGTGGGCCATCGACCGAACCTAACCATTGAAGAGATCGAGGGCGTCCAGTGGCTTGTGGCCGCACCGCCGCGCGACGGGATCGTAATTGAGAGTGTTGTCCAGCCACAGTGGTTCTGGGGTGATCCGGGCCGGACTCTGTTCCAGGATCACCGGTTCAGGATCCTTTGCCGGGTAGTATCGCCCTCTCTCTCCGCGCGACCTGCGAGCTCGTATGTCGGGACGATCCTGCGAACGATCAATGATGAACTCGCTGCCACGGTTGATGCGCTTGGGCCGATGTTTCTCGGCGCGCTTCGCACGGGGCACCAGCGCGGCAAGCAGAATCGGCCACCGTCTTACGAGCTGTTTGACTGGTATGTGACCGCGATGTCCGCACACGTGGATCCCACGGTTGACGCGAACAGCATCGCCACAGTGCGAGATTCCTTCGACGTCGCCGTCGAGCGCTTATCCCTTGTTGAACAGACACAGCTGTTCAGATCAATCGACCAGGCGATTTTCTCCGGCGCCGCAAACGTCCTTGACGACGTCAAGGCTTCGCTTCGCGATAGCGCGCGGACGCGGTTCGCATTGTGGCCGTGGTCGTCAGGTTCCACTTCGGTGACCGAGCCATTGGAGGAGTCGGGCAAGTCGCAGTTCTTGGAGGTCGAGATCATCGCTGCGTATTGGTAGAGCATGCGGGTTCCTGGTCCACCGCCAACGGTGTTCAGCGCCACCAACCCATCTGATCGGCTCCACCGCTTGCCTGCGGTGAGCTCCGCGACGGACGCTGCTCAGCCGTTCCCGATCTCGCTTGCGCGTCTCTCATTGGTGCGGGCAATCATCTCGTCGGTAACGGAGCTCCTCGCGGGGTCGTCGGCGAGATGCATGAGCCGAAGCTCAATAGCCGGTTGCTCGCTGGTTCCGCCGGATGCGTGAGCATTCAGCAGTGGGAGGGCACCGATGTCCATCGCCGACTTGACTAACTCGTGGAGTGTCGCCGACTGGGAGTCCGGGAGGTAACCGGCGATCGTCCGCTCCCGCCCCGCCACGAGGTCGACTCGTACCGCGTGCACGATGCGTGGGTGGAGGGGCTCGGCGACGAGCATCGCCATCAGCGGGCCGTCTTCTTCGTCCTGCCACCTGAGAAGAGCGTCCCGCACGTTGGCCCGGTAGTCGTCGGTCCGGGCGACATGCATGTCATCGCCGCCTGTGAGCCCCATCGCTTGGGTAGGGACGATAGGTGCGTAGGCCCACTCGCCGAGAGGTGCCATCGGTTTGCCTTGAAACTCAAACTCGTCTACGCGGACATCTGTCGCTCTCGCGCGCACGAGAGGGACGTCTGGGGTGTGCGCGACTGCGTATGCGTCCCAAATCTCGGCGGAGATACGACCCCGGACACCGACTGCGTACCCGTTAGCGAGCGCCCAAGTGCGCACGACGCTGGGAGACGCATCGTTGGTCGGCTCGTTCCCCGCCACGGCCTCCCGACGCGGCGCCTGTGCAGGCTGGGTTGGTCGGTTGGCAACTCGAGGGCGCTCTTCGGCCGGAGCGGCAGGTTGGAGGTGTGCGAGGAGGGTTTCGAAGGTGTTGGGGTGCACGATTCGGGTTCCGACTTCGCGGGCCTTGGCGAGCTTGATGCCGTCCATGGACCCGTCGGTCACGAGCATCGAGGTGAGTCGGGACACGTTGTTCATCACGCGGACGCCGAGCTCAATGGCGCGGCGTTCGAGCCGGTCGCGCTGACGATCGTCGCAGCCGGTGAATGCGACCTTGTCGCCCACTCGCAGGGGAATCCCGAGGTCCCAGTCGTCGGGCAGAGGGAGAAGGTCGGCGCTCATTCGCGCGGCGCGTGCAGCCGCCGCGTGCGCGATCAACTCATTGACGGCTGCGCGGGGCACGTCGAGCGCATCGCACAAGGTGTGCAGCTCTTCCCGCTCGTCGTGCGAGACGTGGCCATCGTCGACGGCCTTGTGCGCGAGTGCGAGGACGAACGCTCGATGGGCTGCGTGGAGGTCAGTGTCAGTGAGCCCATAGACCCCGATCAGCTCGCCAAGTTCGCCGGCTTCCTCGTCGCTAATCTCACCGTCCTCAAGTGCGTCGAGGAGCGTCTCGAGGTACGCGAGGGTTCCCTCAGGTGCCCCCTCTTCAACTACCTTGAGGAGGCTGACGTCGGTGAGTTGTCGAAGCAGCGGTGGCTGCTGAGGCCCGGCTGGGGTGATTCGCTTCGTGCGACCACCCGTCTCTGCGGCGAGGCTGGCAAACGGGGTTGCAGGGGTGCGGGACGGACTCGGCGGCCAGCTGACGGAGCGGGCCTCGTCGCGGAGGGCGCTCAGAACCTGACTTTGGCGCCGGCCCGCCCGGGCGAGGTAGAAGCGAAGCAGTCCTGCCGTCGCACGTGCATCGCCCAGCGCCGAGTGGGCATTCTCAAGCGGGACTCCGGCCGCCCAGCAGCAGTCGGCCAGTCGCCGGCGATCCAAGTCGGGCAGATACTCGCGGCTGCCGTCGAGGGTGCAGAAAGTTGGTATCCACGGCGTATCCCAGCCCGCGCGCTGGAACTCCGCTCGCAGGAACGCGAGGTCGAAGTTTGCGTTGTGCGCCGCGATCGGCACGCCCGAGATGTACGGGATCAGGCGAGCTGCAACATCACGAAAGAGTGGTGCACCCGCCACGTCCGCCTGCGTGATCCCGTGTATGTGAGTCGCACCGACGAGGCCCTCCGGATTGAACCGTGTAGACCATTCATCGACCACGTTCCCTTCGCCGTCGACGCGAATCACCGCGAGCTCGACAATGCGATTCTGACGTGGGGAGAGCCCGGTCGTCTCCACATCGACAATCGCGAAATGAGGCACGGCGCTCGTGGACGCAGCGATCGGCCGTGTGGCTGCAATCGTGGGTGCGGCGGTTGCGTTCCGTCTGCCGAACAGCCAGTCGAACATCCCCATGTGTCTTGATCCGATCCCTATCGCGTTCCGCCCCAGACGGAAGCCCCGAGACATTCCGGGCGCTGCTCACATCCTGCCGGATGCCGACGACACGCCACACGCTTGGGCCGTTGGCGTCGCGGCAGGCTCGATTAGGAATTGCGCGTAGGCGCCCCGCTCGCGGGCAATGCCCGGATAGGGATCCTGAGGACGGCCGAGAGTATCGGCGAGAAGGTAGCGCCAACTTCGACGAGCGCGTCGATGTAGCCCGTCGCTTCCACTTGAACCCGCTCGAACTCCCTCAGCAGTTCGGCAGGGCTCGTACGACTGATATGTAGTGCCTTCTTGTCAAGAGGGCGTAGCGAGGCGCCGTCCGGGAATCCCGGGCGGCGCCTCTTGCGTCGTGGTCTGGTGGGCCGGTGAGCGTGTCGTTGCGACGCGCGGTCAGTCTGATATTCGCGGGTTGGATACCGCAGGACGGTTCTTCGGCAGGAGCGGGTCCGCGTGTCTAGGAACGAGCGTCGCCCGGTTGCGCGGACTGCTCATAGTTGTTTCGCGGGTCGCTCCTCGCGCTGCCGCCGACCGCCGGGATCACGAAGCAGCTCAAGGGCGGTTCAGTCGTCCATCACCGCCAGCGACCAGCACCAGCCGGCGAGTTCTCTCGCGACGGCGACGTTCGCGATCGTTGACCGTTTGCGGCGTTCGATGAACCGCACCCACCGGTCGTGGAGCCGCCTGTTGCCGAGGTCACCGCGGGCGCGGGCGGCGACGGGTGCTTGTTCCCAGCGACCCTGCATGACTGCACCGACACGGTAGGAGGGCCGGTGATGCCAGGCCGACTCGACGAGCAGTCGGCGGGCGTGGCCGTTTCCGGTCTTGGTGATCGGCCCCTGCATTCGGGATTGACCGGAGGAGAACTCGCTGGGCACCAGCCCGACGAACGAGCCGATGCTGTTTCCGGTGAATCGGTCCCAGTCGCCGATCTCCACCGCCAACGCGAACCCGGTCAGCGTGCTCACCCCGCGCAGGCAGCCGAGCCTACGCACGACCGGGGTGAACTCACTATCGCCCGCGAGGACTCCGATGGCGCGATCGAGCCGATCACGACGTGCCTTGATCTGCAATACCGTCTCGTACTCCGCGTCGAATGCGGCCTGCGACGCCGCGCCAGTGAGGTGCTGAGCGGCCAGCCACCGGTCGTGCTTGGCCGTCCATGCGGCACCGTCGTCGTAAACGATCCCGTGCCGAAGCAACAGTTTGCTGAGCCGGTGCCTCGCGCGCATCAGATCACCCCGGCAGTCCTCGCGGGCGCGGACCAGGTCACGGGCGGCTTCTTGATCGGCTGTCGGGACGGCGACCGGCGTGATCTCGTCCAACCGCAGCAGCCTGGCCAGATGCACCGCGTCCCTCGCATCGGTCTTCACCCGATCTCCCGACGGTCGTTGCAGCTTCGACGGCGCAGCAACCACGCACCTGACCCCCGCACTCGTCAGCGCCCGATACAACCCGAACCCCGTAGGACCGGCCTCGTAGGCGACCGCGACCGGACCGGGCACCCCACGCACCCACTCGAGAATTCGGTCATCGCCCGGCGGCAGCTTCGCTTGGAACAGCTCGCCGGTCACGCCATCGATCGCCGCTGCTGCGACGGAACGGGCGTGCACGTCGAGCCCAACACTCGTACGCTCAGTGAACACGGGGCCTCCCACAACTGTTGGATAGGCCGGACGGACCACCTCCGCCCGGTAACCCACGAGTTTTGTGAGTGAGGCCCCGTCCCGCGACCCCCTCACCAGAAGAGGGCCACTACATACCGTCTAGGCCTGCTCAACCTCGGTATGCCAGTCCACTAGCTTTGCTTGCCACTTGCGCTGCTGCGCAGTCCAGATGTCGCGGATCACCTTGCGCTCTGACTTCGGCAAGTACCGACCGCTCATGATCTCGCGCACCCAGGACTTGCCCGAGGCGTCGATGAACTGGAGGTAGAACTCTTTGCCGCTCGGACTATCTGGGAAGCCCCCGACGTCTTTGCTGAACGACTCACCTGGCGCGATGGCCATGTCCCCGCTGTCGCTGATGTGCATGGTCTGGTGGACGTGGTAGTCGATACCGAGGCGGGGGTCACTGCGGAGGTTCGTGTAGACGATCGGCTGGTTGCTGGTGTTGTGGACGTAGAGACGGATGACCCAGTGGTAAAGCTGACCGCCCTCTTCCTCTTCGATCTTGCGCATCTTGCGCGCGGACAGGCCGTCGAGTGCGACCTTGGGTGTCCACCTGACGGATGTGTGAGTCACGAAGGCGTCGGCCTGCGCTCTGCGTCTCCGGATGCGCTCGGACTGGATGATCAGGATGGTGGCTGCGAAGGCGCCGACCGTCCCGATGGCGGCGAACCACTCTGGCACTGTCCCCCACGCTTGAGAGTTCCACCAGTCGGCGAAATCACCCCCGAATTGGTCCACTCGATCAAGCTAGCGCAAGGACGTAGTCGACCAGTCGTTTGCCCTAGCCGTTCGCGAGCCCTGCACTACGAAATGGGCAGGGCCGTGGAAGGCGAGCGGGGGGCTCGCTGCACGGTAGGTAACAACCGACAGCCTGGGCAAACTATGCCAGGGGCCACAATCGTGCGCCTCCTAGCCCGCCCGCAACCATCGGCTTTCGGGCGGTGCCCGGATAGGGATCCGTTATGCCCGTGTGCGCATAGTCCCACGACACGTCGGGCGGGCTGGTAGCGTGTAGCGCATGGCCGCCGCGCAGCGCATGCCTCTGACGCCGTTCGTCGACGTTCTGCCGTTGCCCGAGCGCCTGCTCGCGCGCGATCACAACGGCCGTCTGACGGTGCGGATCCGTACCGGCTCACACAGCTTCCATCGCGATCTGCCCCGGTCGCGTGTGTGGGGCTACGACGGCACGCTCCCAGGCCCGACGATCGAGGCTGAGCGCGGCCACCCGGTCCGCGTCGAGTGGCGCAACGAGCTTGACGGCGGGCTGCCCGTCATCGTAACGATGGCCGGCGACGAGGTCGACGCCGACGGTGTGCCTGTGCAGTGCAGTCCCGGTCTGAGCGGCGGCACGCCGGACCCGCACGCCGCGGCGCTGACGGGACACTCGGTCGTGCACCTGCACGGTGGCCTGACACCGGCCGTGTACGACGGCTGGACCGAGAACCTCTTCGCACCCGGCCAGCTCGCCGTATTTGACTACCCGATGGACCAACGCGCGACGCTGCTCTGGTACCACGACCACGTGATGGGCGTCACTCGGTTCGACGTATACGCCGGGCTGGCGGGACTGTGGATCATCCGCGACCAGCGCGAACGTGACCTCGGGCTGCCCGAGGGACCACCGTACGAGGTGCCGCTGCTGCTGCAGGACCGTAACTTCGGACTCGACGAGGGCGGTCGGCTGACCGGCCAGCTGGTGCACAAGACCGACCCTGGGGTGATGGAGGCCTTCGCGCCGTTCACGGTCGTCAACGGCAAAGTCTGGCCTATCCTCGACGTCCAGCCCGCCACGTACCGCTTCCGCGTGCTCAACGGCTCCAACGCCCGCACCTTCCGGCTCGTGCTGCTGCGAGACGGCGTGCCCGAATTCGATCGCATCACTCAGATCGGCACCGACTCGGGCCTACTCCGCGAGCCCGTCGCGCTGCCACCCGACGGGCTGGTCCTCGCCTCAGCCGAGCGCGCCGACCTGCTCGTCGACTTCTCGGACCTCCAACCGGGCACCGAGCTCACGCTCTACAACACCGCCGGCGCTCCGTTCGATGGCGCGCCCTTTCCCGCCGCTGATGCCGCCGATGCCGCGGATCTCGACGCGCTGCTGCCGTACCCCCAGGTCATGCGTTTCCGTGTCGTCCCGGGCCCGGTCGCGCACCGTCCGGTGCCCCGCGAACTGGCGACCGACTTCGCCCTGCCAAAACCCGAGGAGCTGGACGCGGCGCCGCGGCGTGCCATCGCGCTTGTCGAGCGCGAGTTCGAGGACGTACCCAACATGCTGACCATGCGTGAGCTCGCCGTTGTCGACGACGAGGACGAGACGACCGGTCCGCTGATCACCCTCACCGACGGCGACCACACGACGCGCTACCGCGCGGTTGCCGCCCACTTCGAGGACACCGCCACGTTCTTCCCGATGCTCGGCCAGTACGAGATCTGGCAGCTCATCAACCTCACCGATGACACGCACCCCATCCACATCCACCTCGATCCCTTCCAGGTCCTCGCGCGCCGGCCCATCGGCTGGGAGATCCCCGACGACGGCATCGGCGATCTCGACCTCAGCGCGCGGATCACTCTCGGTCGCGACCCCGACGACGAGCTCGACCACGTCATCGACGCCAACGAGCGCGGGCTCAAAGACACAGTCCGCGTCAACCCCCACGAAATCGTCGAGATCGCCGTCCGGTTCCACGCCTACAGCGGCCGCTACATGTACCACTGCCACATCCTCGAGCACGAGGATCGCGATATGATGCGGCCCTTTGTGACCATGCCTCCCGAACTCATGCCGTTCATGGCGTGACCCTGGCACGTCAGGAGCGCCAGGGAATACAAATCGATTCGCCATGTTGAAGTGGGAGACGGGCAGCCACTTCTGCTGGCCCTGCACTGTACGACGCGCCAGGCCCGCGAACATCCAATCTGCTGGGCGTCCGTTCGCATCTGAAAAGGAGTACGAGAATGGCTATTCAGGGCAAGGTTGCACTGGTCACCGGAGCCGGGCAGGGGATCGGGCGCGGCATCGCGCTTCGTCTCGCCGCCGACGGTTTTGACATCGCCGTCGCGGACATCGAGCCGCAGCGCGAGAAGGGTGATTCGGTCGTCGCCGAGATCGAGCAGCTGGGCCGAAAAGCGGTCTTCGTCGCTGCGGACGTGTCGAAGCGCGACCAGGTCGTTGCCGCTGTCGACGCAGCCGCCGAACAGCTCGGCGGGTTCGATGTGATCGTCAACAACGCCGGCATCGCCCAGATCAAGCCCGTACTCGAGATCACCGCCGAAGAGCTCGATCAGATCTTCCGGATCAACGTCGACAGCGTGGTCTGGGGCATCCAGGCGGCCGCAGCGAAGTTCGAACAGCTCGGTCACGGTGGAAAGATCATCTCCGCGGCATCCATCGCGTCGATCCAGGGGTTCCCCATCCTCAGCGCGTATTCGGCCTCGAAGTTCGCCGTTCGCGGCTTCACCCAGGCGGCCGCGCAGGAGCTCGCTCCGAAGGGCATCACGGTGAACGCTTACGCGCCCGGCATCGTCGGCACCGGCATGTGGGAACTCATCGACGCCGAGCTCAGCAAGATCAACGGCAAGCCACTCGGCCAGAACCTCAAGGAGAACGTGGAGGGCATCGCGCTCGGCCGCATCGAGACCCCCGAGGACGTCGCGAAGGTCGTGTCGTTCTTCGCCGGCCCCGACTCGGACTACGTCACCGGCCAGGTGCTTCTCGTCGACGGCGGCATGCTTTACAACTGAGTCATCACTGACCGTCTCACCACCCGCCGCGCGTCGGCGTGTGACCCTCCCGGGCGCCCTCCGGTATCGGCAGCTCAGCCCGCAGACCGAGCAGTCGGAAAGGCCTCGTGAAGATCAGACGAAGTCACGACCGGATCGTACTCACCTGCCCCTCGACGCGACCTGCGTCGGGGGGCTTTTTCGCGCCCACAAATCGGCGCCCAGTGGTGCAGCCACCTCGATACGCCTGTACTGAATTACGTATCGAACGCGTCAGCCGCAACCTCCGCGAGCTCGAGGTCAGGGCGCGCACGCACGTCCGGCGGGTTCTGCCTGCCGGGACGCTCACCGCGCGTCGAGGGCTCCCGGCGAATGTGGTGTTCGCAGCCGCCTTGTCCATGGCGTTCTTCACCGCAGACCTGTTCATTCCGCTCGCCCTTACCAGCGTGCGAGGGATCAGCGCTACACTCGCCGGGATCGTCCTGACCGCAGGCATCATCGGGTGGACCGCCGGCGCCTATGCCCCCGCCCGGCTCCTGAAGTGGGGCATGACCAAGGGGGGGCATCGCGCGCCTCGGAGCGATTCTCGTCATCGCGGGTTTGACGGTGATCGGTGCCGTGATCCTCACCACCGTCCCCGTCCCCGTCGCCGCCGTGGGCTGGATCATCGCCGGGCTCGGCGCCGGTCTCGGTTTCACGATCAACTCCATCGCCGTCCTCGATGATGCCGCTGGCACGGTCGGGCGCGCCTCATCGCAGATGGAGCTCGGCAACCAGGCCGGCATCGCCATCGGCACCGGGCTCGCCGGTGCCCTGGTCGCCACCATGGGCGCCACTGCAGCCGGACTAAGCGGCGTCCTCGTCGTCGCTGGGGCCGGCGTCGTACTCGCTCTCCTCGCCTCCACGAGGTTCGCCGAAACCCACCCACCCTTGACTCCCCCCGAAAGATGATGCTGACTTGGACTCGAAGTCCGAGCACGAAAGGAGAACACAATGACCATCAACGACATCGGGCCCCGCCCGAACGCGTTCGACATCGAAGAGGCCACCCGGCGGAACGAGAACTACCGCAGCGTGGCGTGGACCGGGAAGTATTTGCAGGTCACGCTGATGTCTATCCCGGTCGGGGAGTCCATCGGCCTGGAGGTCCACCAGAACACCGATCAGTTCCTGCGCCTCGATGCCGGACAGGGCAGGGCCGTCATGGGCCCGGCCAAGGACCGGCTCGACTTCGAGCAAAACGTCTCGGATGGGTGGTCTGTCCAGGTCCCCGCCGGCACCTGGCATGACGTGATCAACACTGGCGACGAACCGCTGCGCCTCTACGCGATTTATGCCCCGGTGCACCACGCACCTGGCATCACCCAGGGAACCAGCGACAAGGCAGAACAAGACGAAGCGACCGGTAAGGACGAGCCTCCCGCATGGACCGTCCAGCCCGAGGACAGCGCGCCGGACGAGCACGCCAACTGACGTCTACTTGTGTCACCGCTCCGTAAGGATGTTGCGGACGAGGATCGTCTTGGTCCACCCCGGGCAGCGCGCCCCGCCGCCGCGTGAAGACATCGGCCGGTCTCGACCGGCCGATGTCTTCACGCTCCCGCCCCTCACGCTGGTAGGTCTGACGATCACGGATGTCGAGGACCTCGACTGGGCCTCGTGTCAGAGTGTCGGCAAGGCCGCATGGTTCCTCGGGCAGGCCAACACTGTGCCCTGTCTGCGACACCGTGCGATCATAGAACGCCGCCACAAAGCGTCAAACTCCACACACCTCGTCGTCGACGCCGACCGATCCACCGAAAACGATGGCGGTCTCAACCCACCAACGCACCACGAGGGTAGATGATGCGTTGTCGTGGAGGCTGGGATGAGTGTGGTGACGTCGCTGCCAGCGGCAGTACAGGACGTCGTGTGGCAGGCATGGGGCGAGGGCGAGTCACTGCGGCGGATCGCCGATCGGGCCGGCGTCCCGTCGCATCACGTGCGCCGGTACTTGCTGCGTCATGGTGGGGTGCGACCCGCGTTGCCGAGACGCTCCCCACGGCATCTGAGTCCAGGTGAGCGGGAAGAGATCTCGCGTGGGATCGCTGCTGGTCTTTCTGCCCGGGCGATCGCCGAAGGGTTGGGGCGGTCGGCGTCGACGGTCTCGCGCGAGATCGCCCGCAACGGCGGCCGTGACGCCTACCGTGCGACGGTCGCCGATGAGCGTGCCCGCGTCGAAGCCCGGCGGTCGCGGGTGCCGCGTCTCGCGAGCGACGAGCGGCTACGGGCGGTGGTGCTCTCGCGGCTCGAGCTGGACTGGTCCCCGCAGCAGATCGCGGCGTGGCTGCGCCGCGAACATCCCCACGAGCCGGGCATGTGGGTCTCGCACGAGACGATCTACTGCGCTGTCTATCTGCCGGCATCGCGGAACCTGCCGAAGAGCACGTACCAGCGGCTGCGGTCCGGTCGCACGATGCGCCGGCCCCGGCTCGTGAAGCGATCGCACGGGCGAGGGCATCTGCGCGACATGGTCTCCATCCACCACCGCCCCGCCACCGTGACCGACCGGCTCGAGCCGGGTCATTGGGAAGGTGACCTCGTCATGGGCAAGCGCCCGAGCGCGGTCGCGACCCTCGTCGAGCGCACCACCCGCTACCTGAAGATCGTGCCGCTGCCCGACGGGATCAAGGCCAAGGACGTCAGCATCGCGGTCGCCCGCGCCCTGTTCAACGTCCCACCCGGCATGTGCAAGTCCCTGACCTGGGACCGCGGCCGCGAGATGGCCGACCACGCCTTCCTCAGCGCACTCATCGACGCCCCGGTCTACTTCTGCGACCCCCGCAGCCCGTGGCAGCGCGGCACCAACGAGAACACTAACCGCCTCCTGCGCCAGTACCTCCCGCGGCGCACGAACATGAACGCGACGAGTAACGACGAGCTCGAACGCATCGAGAGGCTCCTCAACGAACGGCCTCGGCAGGTCCTTGAATGGGCGGCGCCGACGGAGAGGTTTCTTGAGACCGCAGCGGCGGCTCGAGAATTGCGCCGGTCGATGAGCAGATCCGACGCAGGCGTGCGAGCTGTAGCTGAGGAATGAAGCCGGGGCAGGCAATGAGAATCGGCGACTGTGATGTGTCTCTGCGAGACCGCCCACCGGGGATACCCCTTCGAGTCAGGAGGGCGACCAGCGTGGGCGTGGCGCCGGTCTGGGCGCAGCCACGATCACATCGGGCTTGTCACGTGGACGATCCTGAGTGGGCCTTCTTCAGGTGTGGGCGTCTCGAACCCGTCGATGTACGCGATCGCTCGCTCGCGCGACACAGCGATGTCGTCCGGGCCGGAGTTCTCGCGCTGGGCCAACCTGTCCAGGAGGATCGACCGCCTGGTGTCCAGGTAGTAGACGACCGGGACGACGCCGAGGGGGGCGCAGAGCCGCCTGAACTCATCGCGCGAGGCACGGGACCAGAACGAGGAGTCCACGACGACGCCCTTCCCCTGCTTCACACAGTCGACGAGCTTGTCCTGGAGCGTTCCGTGGACGACCTGGCGCGCGTCGTCGCCGATCGGGTGGGTCCGGTGCCCGAGGGCCCACGCCTCGCCGTCGAACGAGACCCTGACATAGCCCCGGGCCTCCAGGCCACGCGCGTAGGTCGACTTCCCCGATCCAGCCGGACCGCACATGAGGATGACCTGGTCCACGTAGCCAACCCTATGCGGGCTCAACGCAGGTGAGGGACAAAGGCGGTGACGCCCGGGTAGGAGTCGAGGGCTGCATGACCACCTACGGCCGGCATCACCCGGAAATCCGCTTGACCATACCGCCGTGCCGTAAGCCGATCCCTGAGCGGTCTTGGGTGGGTCATCGGCTCGATAGGCGGCCTGCCACGGCCGGAGCGCGGGAGATGTCAATGTGGAGCACGCGCAGCGAAGCGAGCATGAACGACATTGACATCTCCAAGCGCAGGCTGAGGATGGCCGTCGAGGCGATGGCCTGTCGTGATCGATGCCAACACCGCTAACGATGCGACCATGATCGAGAGGGGCAGGCTCCGGCGACCTGCGGTCGCGCCGCTAGTGCTCTCCAACCACGCGACGGCACGAAAAGCTCCATGATCCTTTTCGAACAGGTGGGTAGACTCGCGTGAGGAAGGGGATCATGGCCCGACAGATTCCAGCCTGGCACGACGGGGATACCGCCGCCTACGAGAGACTCCGCGCACTTTTGAGAACGTTCGCAGCACAACTCTCACAGCCCGCTTCATCAACGATTGCGCCGGACGCTGCCGCAGTCGTCGCTCTACGGCGGGCGGTACTCGCTGTTGATGGGTTCGACCGCGCGGCTGTGGACGAGGTGACCCGATCGCTCGAGTTGCGCCTTGAAGTGGAGAAGGAATCCTCTCCGTGAACGCCGCGGTCGGCTCAAGTAAGGCACTGCGGGACGAGTTCGTTGATCGGGTCGCGCCGCTCCTGTTCGACGGGGTGGAAGAAGCTGAGCGCCCTACTATGACGCTTCTCGTTGATCCCCCCGGCGCCGGTGCAGGGCGTGTGCTGAGCAGGCTCATCAGCGAGCAGCGTGCGGCAGTTGTGAGCGCCGCGGATCTGGCCTCGTTCGATGAATCTGCGAGCGAAGCTTCGGCGGCCGCCTGGTTGCGTATGTGCCTGGCTCATGCGCGAGATCATCACCTGCCGCTGGTCGTGCAGGGTGGGTTCAGCAACCCGCAGGCCGCGTTCGGTACTGCGCAGGGATTCGCGGAGGCGGGCTTCCAGACGCGAGTGGCGACGGTGGTGTCTCCTCGCCCAGTCAGTCTGCTCGCCGTCGCGTCGACCTACCTCTCGGCGGCACGGGTCCGGATGACCGCGCCACTCATCACGGTGGACGACCACGATGCGGGATGGTCGGCCGCCCGGACACTCATTCGGTCACTCGAGCCTGGCGACGTGGACAGTCTCGTCCTCGTCGATGACACCGGAGCGTCCATTTCCGAATCGGACGGTGACGATGGCGTTGACCAGGTGGGTGCGGCGTTTGATCGCGCACGTGCACGAGCCTTGACTGCGTTGGAGGCGACGCACTGGCTGAGCGAGTTGCGGCGTCTGTCCGAGTTCGCGCAGGCGCGGCCGACGTTACCTGCCGAGGGTCTGGAGACGCTGGTGGCTGCGCACCAGATGGCGTTGAGCGAGGTGATCCCACAGCTTCCCGTCCCGGCCGGTTCGCGGGTGTCCGCGGAACTGGAGCGCCGCGTCGCCAGCCGCCTGGTGGCCTTCCGAGGCAGCGTGCCCGTGCCCACTCCCGTGGTGCCCGCCCCGGTGGTCCGGACACCTGTGCCGGAGTCGACGGGGCCGTCACGATGACACGACTCGTCGGGTACACACGCGCTCTACCCGCCACTTCAAGCGTCGAAATAGACGCCGCGGCCTTGCGCAGCCTGGGTGCGGAGGTCGTCTTTACCGACTCCGCGGGTGCGGGAGCGCGCACGTCGGGTCGGTCCGGCTTGAAGGACTGCTTACGATCCCTATTGGCCGGTGATGTATTGATCGTCTCGGAGGCGGCGCGCCTGTCGCCGTCGCTGCCGCATTTCGTCGCCACCATTGCAGACCTGGATGCTCGGGGGGCCGCCGTGCGGAGTGTTGCTGAGCCCGTACTCTCGACCGACGAGAAGCGACCTGCGTCGTCGGCAGAGATGTTCCGCGAGCTGGAGGCGTTGCGGCGTCGGCTTCGTGGGCTCCGCACCCGTGAGGGGATGGAAGCTGCGACCGCGGAGGGACGCAGACTCGGACGGCCGTCCGTGATGACGGATGAGCGAGTCGCGATCGCCCGGGAGCTGCGAGCGCACGGTCGGTCGATGTCGCATGTGGCTCGCGTCCTGGGTGTCAGTAGAGGCGCCGTCGAGCGCGCACTCTCTCCCGCTGACAAACGCACGAACGCTGATCGCGATCGCGCGTCAGTGTCTTCCTAGACCCTCCCCACTCCGCACTCGTTTGGAGGACGCTCCCGCCTCACCTACTGCGCTCGCCAATAGCCCGCGGGGCGGCGGCCGTGGTCGGGAACGGACTTGAGCGGTCAGCCCATGCGCGGGTGACGGGCCCGCCGGGGCGGACGGGGGCGCGTCCTGCGATGATGTGTCGGATTGGAAGGCCGTACTGTTGGTGGCTGCCGCGGCGGAGGAGTTCTGCAAGGTGGGCACGTTCGGCGGGGTTGCCGGCGCCGAGGGTGTGAGCGAGGTGCCAGAGTTCGGTGATGTCGTGCCGGGTAGCGGTGTGCCACCACTCGGCCCGCTGCACGGCGCTCATCGCGTCGACGAGAGCCTGGCGAGCCGCACGTGCGTCTGCCCGGTGATGGCGATGAATGACACCAGCGGCGGCGAGCCGGACACGCCGGGCGGTTTCTGTGGGGATGTCGATCGGGGGGCCTCGGCGTCCGTTTCGGGCGATGGCATCAAGGCGTACCTCTTCGCGGATCTGCGCACCGCGGACCGCCTCGACCTGCGCGATCGCCGCTTGGAGTTCGTCGTCCATGTGGGCGCGAAGCCGGTGGGCGGCGGACATCCGGTGGAATTGCTCGAGAAGCTTGCGCGGAGTGGGCTCATCGGGACGTTCCTTCAGGTTCCGCCATGCACGCCACCGAGTCCCCGCGGCCTGTTCTGGGGACTCGGCGGTCAGCCGTGCCGCGAGGTCGGGGTTGGTGGCGGTGGTGCGGGAGAAGAATTCGTCTGCCGCACGATCGTTGGCGCGCTTGTCGCTGGCGTAGGTGCGTCGCACGTGCCGGGGTGGGAGGCCGAGTGCTTTCAGCCGGCTGCGCAGACGCGCGGCGTTCCGGCTACGCTCGCGCTGGTGTTCGAGGTTGCGCTGGTAGTAGTCGCGGTGCATGTTCGGGTTGGCGGCGAGGCGGCGTGCCGCGGCCCGCCGCTCTCGCTCCCGGAACGCTTCCCCGCCGGCGTCCCGGTACCGCATAGTCGCCTCTCTGCCCTGCAGGGCGACCCGTTCCGGGTGTCGCTGTTTGTACCGGGCCTGGTACTCCCGCACCCGGTCGGGGTGTTCCTCACGGAATCGACGCAGACGCTCCCGTTCGCGATCTCGGTTGTCCTCTCGGTACCGGCGGCCGCGTTCCAGGTCAGCCTGGTGCTTCGCTTCTGCTGCGCGCTTGCGACGCATCCGAGCAGCCTGCTGCGCGTTCAGCTTCTCCCGATTGGCCGCATCCCACCTCCGCCGCTGCTCTTTGTGTGCGACGTTGTACGCGCGTTTCGCGGCCAGAGCACGCTCCCTGGCGTCGGCGTCCTGCGGCGCGCGTTCGTCCGGAGCCACCGTTTCCCCGCTCACCGTTCTCAGCCGGCCGTGTCGAGGATGTAGAGCGCGGCGCAGAAGGGGCGGCGGTGTCCGGTGGGGTCGAGGATCGCCCGCCCGCACAGTTCCCGCAGCCGGGCGAGTTCGGCCGGGTCTTCGCCTGTGAGGCTTTCCAGGCACCAGTCGATCTCGGACGGGAGGTCGAAGTCGGGATCGAATGCCTGCATGTCCGCTTCGTACATCACCATCAACGCCCCCACCCGCGTGAGGACCTGACCTGCTTGTTCTTCCGTCATGACAACGTCCTTCCGCTAAGCGCGTGCGGGATGATGGGTGAGCCCGCCCAGCCGGCGAGAGCATCGATCAGATCGGGGCGGAACCCGCTCCAGTGATGCTGCGGGTGATCCCCGACCACCACGACCGGCGCCTGGAAGTACCCGAGCTCCTCGGTCACGTACTCCCGCAGCGCCGCCGGGGTGGACTCGTCCGAGAGGTCGACGAGGACGAACGGAACATGCCGCTCCGCAAGCCGCCGGCACGTGAACGCGCACTGCCGACACCCGGGACCTGCCGAGTACACCGTCACCACGACCTGTGCCGGCGAACCTGTGTGGGTCTCGTCGACGTGGGGTGGGGCTGCGGTGGGGTGGTTGATCATGGCCGGCGCCGGCCGCGGTCGCTGGTGGAGTGTCGGACGGTGGCCGCGATCCACTCATCGACCTCCTCTCTGCAGTAGAGGACGGTGCGACCGAACTTGTGGAAGTTCGGCCCGCGGCCGTCTTTGCGCCACTGCGAGAGCCTGCCCAGCGTAATCCCGGGAAGAGCCGCGGCGAGCTCGTCCGCGGTCAGCCACTTGGAGTCCAGATCTGCCACGAACTCCACCGAACTGCCAGTACTCATCTCAAACCCCGATCTACGTATCTCAACTGATGATTGACATGAGTGTCTATCTTAACTAGACACTAGTCAAGAGGTTACGTGGAACGGCAACGCGGTAAGACATGATGAGGAGGTGAAGGTCGACGTGAAGACTCTCGACGGGCAACCCATGGCCCAACAGGAAGCGACCGTGGTCGTCGGGGCCGCGTTGCGCATAGCGCCAGGATTCGTCGCCACCACCCTGGATGACCCCGGCGGCATCGAAACCACCATCGAAGCGGTCTACTCCCGCACCCAGGGCCGGTACATCATCCGCGCCGTCATCACCCGCGCGGTAGACCCCGAACGCGAGCTCACCCCCGGGAACCTCCGGCAGCTCGTCGTGCAGCAGATCCTGCAAGCCGCGACTCCGCGCTGCATCGCTCTCACCCTCGACGATCTCGGGGACCCGGCAGCACGATGGCTGACCCTTGCGGATCTCACCCGCACGGAGGGGAAGATCATCCCGGCCTGGATGGCCACCGAAGTCACCCGACGCGGGTGGAGCGAAGAACGCCTCCTCGTCGTGCAACTCCTCTACGGCGCCGCAGCCCTCTCCGGCCAACCGCCCCTGCAGCTCATGACGATCGAGCTCGGCATCCCCCACCGCACCGCCGGCGACTGGGTCAAACGCACCCGCGACAAGGGATACCTCGAAGGACTCACGTACTTCACCGGCCGACAGGCGGATGGGTAGCGTCAACAGCTACTCATCTGCGAGCGGCAAGCGCTACCGTGTCCGGTACCGCACTCCCGAGGGCAAGCAGACCGACAAGCGCGGCTTCGCCACCAAACGCGAAGCCGTCGAGTTCCTCGCATCCGTCGAGACGCGCAAGAGCACCGGCGACTACATCGCGAACCGTGACTCACGCATCCTCGTCCGCGACTGGTCCGAGGTCTGGCTGGACTCCCTCATCAATCTGAAACCCACCACGAAATCGGGATACCAGTACTCGTTGAGCAAGCACATCCTGCCACGCTGGGGCGACAGTCAGATCGGCGACATCTCCCACGCGGATATCCAACGCTGGGTCGGAGAACTCACCCGGACACTCGCCCCCTCCTCCGTGCGGCAGGTCTACCAGGTCCTGCGGAGCATGTTGCGCTTCGCGGTCCGCGACCGGCGCATCGTCCGCAACCCCGCCGACGACGTCAACCTCCCCCGCATCAAGAAGACCCAACGCGGATACCTCAGCCACCAGCAAGTGCACCAGCTCGCCGCCGAAGCCGGCCCCTGGGGCGACCTGCTCATCGTGCTCTCCTACACAGGCCTCCGCTGGGGCGAACTTGCCGGCCTCCGCGTACGGAACCTTGACCTCGCCCATCGGCGGATCACCGTCGTCGAAAGCGTCAGCGAAGTGGGCGGCACCCTCGTCTGGGGCAGCCCAAAGAACGATCAGCCCCGCGTCGTGAAGTATCCGAAGTTTCTCTCCGCGTCGCTCGCGACCCGCGCCGCCGGCAAACAACCCGACCAGCTCGTCTTCACGTCATGGCTGGGAGCGCCACTGCGGAACAACAACTTCCGACGACGCGTGTTCAACCCCGCCCTCGCGCGCACCATCGAAGCGGATCCCACGTTCCCGGTCGTCACCCCTCACGACCTGCGCCACACCGCCGCGAGCCTGTCCGTCTCCGCAGGCGCGAACGTCAAAGCCATCCAACGGATGCTGGGACATGCCTCCGCAGCAATGACCCTCGACGTGTACGCCGATCTCTTCGACGACGACCTCGACACCGTCTCAGACGCCCTCGAGATCGCAGCGGAACGGCATTTCCGCGACGCTCGATGGATTCACCCAGCGACTCCCCGAACCGGGCCGACCACGGACCCGTACGGCCCCGGGATCTAGCTGTCCGTAGACCTGCACGTAGCTCGACACCTCCACGGGCGGAGCGATGGATACATTACAGTAGGCGACCGCCATCGTGTTTCAGTGTGGTGCGGGGCCAGTGTTATCCCATTTCGATTGAGATGTATTTTCCAGTTTCGCCTTCAGGCACTGTGTAGATCCCGCGGAACGCGTTACCCACATCGAGTGAATAGAACCCTCTACCGGCCGGGATGTTGCCAATCTCGAACTTGAATGCGCAGCCACTGCGGTAGCCGCCTCCTATGGTGCTGTACCCGTCGACCAATTCACTGACCGCAACTATGTTTCCTTCAGCATCCAGAACGCTGATCTGGGTTCCACCGGAGAAATCTGAGAACCCTTTATCAGCGACACAAACGCTCGGAGCTTGGTTAGGCCCCCCGCCGGGGACAAGGATCACTCCTCGGAGGAAGAGCGTCTCTTCAGTCGGAGGTTCGGAGAGTAGAGGCTCGCTCCCCGCGGACGTTTCCGCCTGCGAGCACCCAGTGAGCATCAAGACGACCGCGAAGAACAGCGCTCCCCCGTACCGCATCATGGTCGAGATCCTAGCGGGCCGCACTGTCGCCTGGCCATGTAAACCAAGGTTGCTGAGCCGCACCTCGAGGGACGAGGGATCGCCGCGTCCGCGAGCACCCAGGGGCGCCGAGAGCCGTCCACTCCGACGGTCCCGGCCGCGCGTCGGAGTCTCCCTGGTTCGAGCGCCTCAGCCAGTACAACGCCAGCGTGCAGCGACTCCGATTTTCCAGCGTTGGCATCCGCTCCGAGACCCCACGAAACGACGTGAACGAACCTCCGTTTGCCCACATCGCCGTGGGCAAATGTGGGCAAATTATGGGCAAATCGCGAAAATCGGACGGGAAATCGCTCCGCTCAGATGCAGAAAAACCCCGGTTGATCCGGGGTTTTGATCTGTAGCGGGAGCGGGGTTCGAACCCGCGACCTCACGATTATGAGTCGTGCGCTCTCACCAACTGAGCTACCCCGCCGCGAAGCATCCGAAAGCATGGATGCTACGAGCCCCGAGTCAGGATTGAACTGACGACCCCTTCCTTACCATGGAAGTGCTCTGCCACTGAGCTATCGGGGCGTGCCACCCGTCGCCGGGCAACTAGACGAGAATACCAGAGCCGCGGCATCCGTCTGAATCCAGATCAGCCTCCCGCGTGCTCACGCAGCCAGGGCAGCGGATCGATGTGCGTCGTGCCGTTGAGCAGCAGCTCGAAGTGCAAGTGCGCGCCGAAGGAGCGGCCGGTGTTGCCGGTGCGCCCGATCACCGTTCCGACCTCGATCTTCTGGCCGGGAACCACCTGGATCGAGTCGAGGATCATGTGGGCGTAGTGGCTCGAGATCATCTGACCGTCGATCTCGTGGTCGATGATGACGTGCACACCATAGGCGCCGCCGTTGTTCGTCGCGACGCGCACCGTGCCGTCGGTGATCGCCTGGATCGGCGCACCGGCACCGGGGGTGAAGTCCACACCCTGGTGCATCCTGCCCGAACGCATTCCGTAGCCGTAGCTGATCGGCACACCGACGGCGAAGGGCCACTGGATGGCGGCGTTGGCGTCGTTGACGAAGAAGTCCGAGATGTTGGTGATGCCCGACTGGTAAGCGAGCTCGGCCATCGTGATCGTCGAGTAGCTCTCATCGCGCGTCACATCGGCGTTCTGCACGCTCGACGGGGCGACATAGGCCTGGATCTCGCTGATGGTCTCGTCCTCAGCGGGTTCGACCGGAGCCCGCACCGACATGGCGGCGGCGCTGCTGCCACCCGCCGCGATGACGGCCTCGGCGGGTGTCGTGAGGCCGACCGTGAGCAGTCCGACCACGCCCATGACGCCGAACGAGAACGAGGTGGCGGCGACCCGCGAGAAGGCGGCGCGGCCACGACGGGCGCCGCGGGGCGCGACGTGCGCGGCGACGGGCTCCGCTTCGGTGTCAGCAGGCTCCGGGGCAGACATCACCGGGGTCTCGTCCGTGAACGAGAAGAGCCGGGCTGCGGCTTCGAACTCGTCGACGGATTCGGATCGCACGGGCTCGTCGACGACGGGCTCTTCGACGGGCTCGGCTTCGTCCACGATGGGCGGTTCGATGAGCTCGAAGACTTCGGGCGCGACAGCGGTGCGAGCCGCACGCAGCGCGCGGCGGGAGCGGGCGGCGGGCTGGTCGACGGCGACGACGTCGCCTGAAAGCACCGGCGCGGGAACGATGTCGGTTCCGGCGGTCGCGGCATCCGTCGTCACGGTCGCCGCACCCCAGACCAGCGCGGTCCGCGCGGCTGCCACGGATCGTCGCTGCGCTTCGTCACGGTCGTCTGTCGTCGGCTTCGTCGACGATTCGGGCATCGACGGGGAGCGGTTCGACCGGCGCGTGGGCACAGGCGGAGCCAGGGGCGTGTCGGGCTGCAAGAGGGTCGGGGGCTTTCAGATCGTGTCGCCTCGGGGGAAAGGCGGCGGAACGGGCTTCATGCACCCCCACACGCGAACGCGCGAAGGTAACGATCGGGTAAACACTACCCCGGGGTGCCTGGGAATGCCATGAACGGGATGCCGGGTGTCGAGCGATCACCCACGGGCGCGCTCGAGGAGCGGTTCGAACAGCGCGGGTCCAGCGGCGACGAACAGGTGCCGACCGAACGGGTCGACGTCGTCGTAGCCGCCGACGAGTCCGCCCGCCTCGCGCACGAGCAGCGCGCCCGCGGCGTGGTCCCACGGCGACAGACCCCGCTCGAAATAGCCGTCGTAGCGGCCCGCCGCGACGTAGGCGAAGTCGAGCGCCGCGGCACCCGCACGGCGCAGATCGCGTGCGATCGGCATGACGCGCTCGACGCGCGCGAGGTCTCCGACGTGCGTCTCGGCGTTGTATCCGAAGCCGGTCGCGAGCAGGGCGCCCGCCGTCGGCGGCTCGCTGACCACAGCGAGCCGGAGCCCGTCGAGCCAGGCCCCCTCACCGCGCGCGGCTCGGAAGAGCTCGTGACTGGGCGGGTTGTAGACGACGCCGGCGAGGGCGTCCCATGTGGCGGGGTCGGGCTCACCCGCGACAGCGGCGATGCTGACGGCGTAGGTGGGCACGCCGTACGCGTAGTTGACCGTGCCGTCGATCGGGTCGACGATCCACGTGACTCCCGAAGTCCCGGCTTCGACGCCGGATTCCTCCCCGAGGAAGCCGTCATCGGGACGGGCCTCCGAGAGGCGGCGGCGGATGAGCGCTTCGACCTCGTGGTCGGCGTGGGTGACGATGTCGGCGAGCGCCGACTTCGTCGCGGCGATCGCGACGCCCTCCGCTCGGCGCAGTCGAGCGAGCTCCCCCGCTTCCTGCGCGATCGCGACGGCGAGGTCCTGGAGTTCGATGACCGAGGGCATCCCTCCACGGTACCCGGCGCGGACGGGCCGATAGCGTGGAGGGATGGCCGATGCAGTCCACTCCTCCACCCACGACGTCGTGATCGTCGGCGGAGGCCACAACGCCCTCGTCGCCGCCGCCTACCTCGGGAAGGCGGGTCGCAGCGTCGTCGTGCTCGAACGCCTCGACGGTGTCGGCGGCGCTGCCGTCTCGGAGCGTCCATGGGAGGGCGTCGACGCGCGCCTGTCCCGCTACTCGTACCTCGTGAGCCTGCTGCCGCCCCGCATCATCGACGACCTCGGCCTCTCGATCGAACTGCGCCGACGTCGCTATTCGTCGTACACGCCCGTGCCCGACGACCCCGCGCGCGGCATCCTGATCGACAACGCCGACGTCGGCGCGACCGTGGCATCCTTCCTGCGCGCCACCGGCGACGCCGTCGAAGCCGAGCGCTACGGCTCGCTGACGAACCGCATCGGGCCGGTCGCCCGGCGTTTGTTCCCGACGGTGTTGAAGCCCCTGGCCCGTCGCGCCGACACGCGACGGCTGGTCGGCGACGACGACCTGTGGGCGGCGCTCGTCGACACGCCGCTCGGCACGCTGCTGCGGGACTCGCTCGAGACCGACCTCGTGCGCGGCATCGCCCTCACCGACGGTCTGATCGGCACGTTCGCGAGCGCCGACGACGCGAGCCTGCGTCAGAACCGGTGCTTCCTGTACCACGTGATCGGCGGCGGCACGGGCGATTGGGACGTCCCGGTCGGCGGGATGGGCCGCGTCAGCGCCGAGCTCGAACGCGCCGCGCGCAATGCGGGGGCCGACATCCGCACGAACGCGGAGGTCGTCTCGGTGTCGCCCGACGGCGTGGTCGAGGTCGACGTGCGCGGATCCCGCCAGACGCTGCGCGGCCGTCTCGTGCTGAGCGGCGTCGGACCCGCCGTCCTCGAGGGCCTGCTCGACGCGAGCGGCGTCGACCGGTTCCTCCCCGTCTCACGGGAGCAGCCCGAGGGCGCCCAGATCAAGGTCAACATGCTGCTGCGTCGCCTGCCGCGGCTGCGCGATGAGCACGTCTCGACCGAAGCCGCGTTCGCGGGCACCTTCCACATCAACGAGACGATGAGTCAGCTCGACGCCGCGCACACGGCGGCGCTCGGCGGCAGCATCCCCCATCCTCTCCCCGCCGAGATCTACTGCCACTCGCTCACGGATCCGAGCATCCTCGGGCCCGAGCTGCGCGCATCGGGGGCGCACACCCTGACGCTGTTCGGCTTGCAGGTGCCGCACCGCATCATCGAGGGCGGCGATCGCGACACGGCGCGCGCCGAGCTTCTCGACGCCGCGACGCGCTCGCTGGACTCCGTGCTGGCGGAGCCGATCTCCGACCTCGTCTACGAGGCGCCCGACGGCACGCCGTGCGTCGAGGCGAAGACCACGACAGATCTCGAGGACGCTCTCGGCATGACGGGCGGGGACATCTTCCACGGTTCGCTGTCCTGGCCCTGGGCGGCCGACGACGAGCCCCTCGACACGCCCGCGCAGCGCTGGGGCGTCGCGACGCCTCACCCCGCCGTGCTGCTGTGCGGATCGGGTGCGCGACGCGGCGGCGCCGTGAGCGGCATCGCGGGCCACAACGCCGCGATGGCAGCCCTGGAGCTGCTCGCGCGCTGAGGACGGATGCCGCCGGCCTCAGCCGCGCGGAGGCAGCGGCGGGGGCGGCGGGAAGCCCTCGTAGCCGGGGGGCGGGGTCTGCGGAGCGTGCGGGGCCACCGGCTCGGGCGCCGGCGCGGGGTGACCCACGATCTGCGCGCCGGGCGAGGGATAGCCCGAGTAGTAGGCGCCCCAGTCGGGCTGGCCGTCGGGCATGACCGGCAGCGGCGTGACACCGTCGACGAAGGTCGGCCAGGGCAACTGCTGCGGGTGCTGCTGCTCGACGGGCGCGGGCGCGGGCGCGAGCACGGGCGCGGGCACGGCCGGCGGGACCTGCTGCGCGTGGTGGGCGGGAGCGCTGTAGCCGTCGTACGCGGGCGCCTTCTTGGGCGCGAAGAGCACGTTGACCAGCGGCACGAGGGCCGTGCCGACGGCCGCGAGGATCGCGACCGCCACGATGACGCGCCAGTACAGGTCGGTGAACGTCACGTACTCCCACAGCACGAGCGGCACGGACAGCAGCGCCGCGAGTCCGACGACGAGCGAGATCGTGACGACCGTGACGACCTGCGTGAAGCCGGTCACGAAGCGCCGCGATGCCTTCATATAGAGGCGGATGTGCAGCAGCGCGAGTTGCACGATGAGCACGATGACGAGGAACTGCACGAACCGGCTGATCCCCGAGTACTCGTAGCGTTCGGGCATCCAGACCATGACCGCGCCCACCAGGAGCAGCGCGACCCAGCCGATCATGCTCGACAGGGCGAACCACGCGGGGCGCCGCTCCGCCAGGTGGGCGTCGAGGATCGCGACGCCGGCGAAGGCGACGAGCAACAGGATCGTGAGGAAGGCGCGCCCCACGATGCCGTTCTGCTCGCCGAGGAAGATCCATACGACGCACACGATCGCGGCGGCGATGAGCGCACCGATGGCGACCCAGATCGCGGCGCGGAGAAGCGATGAAGCGGAACCGGAGCGCGTCGGCTCCTCGGTCGGATATCCGGGCACGGTCATCGTCGCTCCTGTCTTCTCGTCGGGCGGACCCGCCCCCATCCTGGCACGCGGCGCCCTTGACCGCCGTGGGGACTTTCGCCCACACCGCCTCTCGAGCCACCGGGATCGGAGAGGATCTGATGGGATGGACCGAGCGCATCCGCAAGGAGGACCTGATGGCCGAGATCGAGAGCTTCACCCTGGACCACACCGCCGTGAAGGCGCCGTACGTGCGGCGGATCGGTGTCGAGCACGGCCCGTCGGGCGGGACGATCACGAATTTCGACGTGCGGTTCGTGCAGCCCAATGCCGGCGAGATCCCGACCGCCGGCATCCATACTCTCGAGCACATGCTCGCGGGGCTGCTGCGCGACCGCATCGACGGCGTCATCGACATCTCGCCGTTCGGGTGCCGCACGGGCTTCCACTTGCTGATGTGGGGCGAGCCGCCCGTCGCCGACGTCGTCGGCGCCCTGACCGAAGCGCTGCGCTTCATCGCCGACGAGGCCGTCGAGGCCGACGTGCCGGCCGTCTCGGCGATCGAATGCGGCAACTACCGCGACCACTCGCTGCACTCCGCGCGCGAGTGGGCGAAGGTCGTCCTCGACGACGGCATCAGTCTCGACGCGTTCGAGCGCGTGGGCGTCTGACCCCCGCACCTGCTCGCACCCGTCCATCCCCTGTCGACTTGCGCCTTGTGCGCGCGACACGCCGACAGCGCGATGCACAAGGCGCAAGTCGACAGGAGAAGAGGGCGCGGGGAAGGGGGCCGCGTGACCTCAGCCGACGATCGCGCGGATCCCGAGCTCGAGCGTGCGGACCACGGTGTCCAGCGATGAGATCGTGACCCATTCGGTCGCCGCGTGCGCGCCGCCGCCGTCGACCCCGAACAGCACGGTGTCGATCCCCGCCTCGCTCAGCAGCGCGCAATCGGTCCAGAAGGGCTCACCCCGGGTGCGGGGCGGCATCCCGGTCACCTCCGCGAACGATGCGGCGAGCGCCGCGGCGATCTGCGACCCCTCGTCCGCTGCGAACGGCGGACGATCCCCCGTGATCGCGAGGTCGTAGGAGAAGTCGGCATCGGCACTCGCGATCCGGTCGAGGATGCCGCGCAGCTCGTCCTCCACGAACGCGACGTCCTCGCCCGGCACCGTGCGGCGCTCGAGGACGATCCGGCAGCGATCCGGGTACGACGATGCCTCCGTGCCGCCCTCGATCGTCGACGCGTGCACGCTTCCGGTCGCGAGCAGCGGATGCCGCACCCCCGCCGCGAGCCGCGCACCGAGTTCGTCCAGCTCGACGAGGAAGCGCCCCGCCTTCGCGATCGCGTCGATTCCGAGGTCCGGGCGGGACCCGTGCGCCGCGCGGCCGTGGACCGTCACCTCGGCCCACACGAATCCCCGGTGCGCGATGACGAGGTCGAGCCCACTGGGCTCGACGACGACGGCCGTGTCGGTCACGACGTGGCGCAGCACGTCCTCCGTGCCGGCGCTGGCCCATTCCTCGTCGGCGACGAGTGCAACGACGATGTCGCCCGCGTGGGGCTCCGCGGCGACCGTCGCGGCAGCCACCATGATCGCGGCGACGCCGGATTTCATGTCGTACGAACCGCGACCGAACAGGCTCCCGTCGCGCACGACGGGACGCAGCCCCTCACCGTCGTAGCTGCTGAGGGCGACCGTGTCGATGTGCCCGTTGAGCATGATGCTGCGCCCGCCGCCCGATCCGGGTGAGACGGCGAGGACCGAGGTGCGCCCCGGCGCACGCTCGACGAGCCGGCAGGTGAACCCGCGGGCGTCGAGCCACGCGTGGGCGAACGCGGCGATCTCGGCCTCGCCCGCTCCCCCGGCCACGAGCTCGGGATTGACCGAGTCGATCGCGATGAGCTCCTTCAGGAGATCGACGACATCGCTCACGACAGGTCCGTCGGGAGCGGGTTGGCGGCGCGGCTCTCGGTGCTGAGCAGCAGCACGGTCGCCTCGGGGGCGAGCGGTGCGACCTCGGCGAGAGAGCGGATGCCGGCGAGCGTCGCCGCCCCGCAGGGTCCGGCATCGACGCCGAGGGCTTCGAGATCGTGCACGGCGCGTGCGGTCGCGGCATCCGTCACCGTCACCGCCGCATCGATGCCGCGGTGCAGTGTGGGCCAGCCGCCGGCGGTGGGAGTGCCGCAGTTGAGGCCCGCCATGATGGTCGACGACGCCTCGACCGTGACGGGCCTGCCCGCGCGCAGCGACTCCCGCAGCGTCGGCGCCGCCGTGGGCTCGACGCTGAGCACGGTGGGCGCCGTGCCGCCCGAGCGATAGTGCCGCACGACGGCTTCGGCGAGCGAGCCGACGCCGACCGGCACGACGACGACCTCCGCGCGTGCACCGACTTCGGACAGCTGCTGATCGGCCTCCACGACGAGCGTCGTGTAGCCCTCGACGATCCACTGCGGGATGCGCTCGTAACCCTCCCAGGACGTGTCCTGGATGAGCACGTCGGCATCGCCCGCGGATTCCGCGGCTTCGGCGACGACGTCGTCGTACGGCGCATCCACCTCGATGCGGTTCGCCCCTTCGGATTCGATCCCGGCCTTCGCTTCGGGCGTGATGTCGGCCGGCGTATAGATACGGGCGGGGATGCCGAGCAGCCGCGCCATGTGGGCGACGGCACGGCCGTGGTTGCCGTCGGTCGCCGCGACGAGCCGGACGGGCCCCGTGGTCCGCAGCCGTTCCCGAAGCTCATCGACCGGGAGGGCCCCGCTGCCCCCGACACGTTCCGTGAGCGCGCGCGACACGGCGTACGACGCCCCCAGGATCTTGAACGCGGGAAGCCTGAGCCGCGAAGCCTCCTCCTTCACGAACACGCGCGCGACGCCGAGCTCACGGGCGATCCCGGGAAGCTCGACGAGCCTCGTCGGGGCGTATCCCGGGAGCGAGGCGTGGAAGCCGAGGGCATCGGGCGAGCGGTCGGTCCGCCAGCGACGGGCGGCAGGGTTCAGGTAGGCGTCGACGCTCATGACGCGAGCCTACGCACCGTGTCGGCGAGCACCGCGATGCCCGCTGCGCAGTCCTCGGGCGTCGAGTACTCGCGCGGATTGTGGCTGATGCCGTCGTACTGGCCGCGCACGAAGACCATCGCGGTCGGGGCGATCACCGCCATCTCCTGCGCGTCGTGTCCGGCGCCGGACATGAGCGGCATCGTGTCGTACCCGAGGTCTGTCGCGACCTGAGCGATCGTCTCCTGGATGCCCGTGTCGAACGGCACGCTCGTCGTCCTCGCCATGCGGGCGGACTCGACGCGCAGGCCGGGCTGCGTGCCGGGAAGCGTCTCGAGGTACGCCGCGAAATCGCGTTCGGCGGCGGCCAGGTGCGCATCGTCCGGATTTCGCAGGTCCACCGTCAGTTCGGCGCGGTCGGGGACGACGCTCGGCAGTCCGGGCGACGTCGAGATGAGCCCGACGGTGCCGCGCAGCCGGCCATAGACGCCCGAGTCCACCATCTCGCGGACCTTCACGACGATCTGGGCCGCGGCAAGTCCGGCGTCGGCGCGCAGCTCGGTCGGCGTCGTGCCGGCGTGCGCGGCGCGGCCGTGCACGGTGATCCGCTGCCACGAGATGGCCTGCACACCGGTCACGACGCCGATCGGGACGCCTTCGCGCAGCAGAACGGGCCCCTGCTCGATGTGGCATTCGACGTAGGCGTGCACAGGCTCGATGCGCACGGAGCGCTGACCGCGGAAGCCGATGCGCGCGAGCTCGTCTCCGAAGCGGAGGCCGCGCGCATCCGTCAGCGCGTACGCGTCCTCCAGCCGGATGCGGCCCGCCGCGACGGCGGACCCCAGCATGTCGGTGCCGAACCGCACACCTTCCTCCTCGGTCCATGCGGCGACGACGATGGGGCGGCGCGTGCGGATCGCCTGCTCATCGAGAGCGCGCACCGTCTCGAGCGCGCCCAGCACGCCGAGGCATCCGTCGAAGGCGCCCGCCGTTCCGACGCTGTCGATGTGAGATCCGGCGATGACCGGCGCGAGGCCGGGCTCGGTCCCCTCTCGACGACCGAAGATGTTGCCCATCTCGTCGATCGTGACGTCGAGACCGGCCTCCCGCATCCATTCCACGAGAAGGCGCCGACCGGCGGCATCCTCGTCGGTGAGCGACTGTCGGTCGACACCGACGAGTCCTGTCGCGTCGTCCTGATAGGCGCCGATGCGCGCGAGCTCCATGAGGCGGTCCCACAGGTGCTGTCCATCGATCGCGACAGAAGCGGGGGCGTGAGTCGTGTCGGTCATGTGCGTCTCCCGGGTCGGTGGATGCCAGCATCCCGCGTCCGTACCGACGAATCGATAGCATGCTTCTCATCGGTACTGATGAGTTCTCTTCATGAGAGGAAGCCATGTACGACGTGCACCGGCTGAGACTGCTCCGCGAGCTCCGGCTGCGCGGGACGCTTGCCTCCGTGGGGGCCGCACTCGGCTACAGCCCGTCGGCGATCTCCCACCAGCTCGCCGTGCTCGAGCGCGAAGTCGGCGTGCCTCTGCTGGAGCCGGTGGGACGCGGCGTGCGGCTCACGGCGACCGCCGATGTGCTCGTGGGTCACGCCGAAGCGGTCCTGCGCGAGCTCGAGCGTGCCGAAGCGGGAGTTGCGGCGAGTCGCGGCGCCGTCATGGGAACCGTACGCATCGCGACCTTCCAGACGGCCGCGCACACGATCGTGCCCCGCGCGCTGGCCGCGCTCACGGCGCAGCATCCGAGTCTCGATGTGCGCTTCTCGCACATCGACGCCCCGGCCGCGATCCCCGGCCTGGTCGCGCGCGAGTTCGACGTCGTCCTGTCGGAGCGCTATCCGGGCGAGCCGGCGACACCTCGCGCGGGCGTTCTCACCGACGAACTCGCGCGGGATACGCTGCGCCTCGCGGTGCCGGACTCCTGGTCGGGCGAGGCCCTGTCCGATCTGGCGGATGCCCCGTGGATCATGGAGCACGTCGGCACGAACGCGCGGGCCTGGTCGGACGCGATGTGCCGCGGCGCGGGCTTCGAGCCGCGCGTCGCCTTCGAGACGGCGGATGTCCTGCTGCACGCGCAGCTCATCGATCGCGGGCTCGCTGCGGGGTTCCTGCCCGATCTCGTGGCCGCCCGGGCCGGCGGCATCCGCCTGCACGACACGGGACGGAGCCGGATGATCGAGAGCTCGGTGCGCGCCGGCAGCGAGACCTCGCCCGCGATCGCGGCCGTCCGCGCCGCGCTGCACCGGGCCGTCGCCTGACGGCGACCTGATGCGCCGATCGGCGAGTCCTCGGCGGGGCCATCCGCGCGCGTCTAGCCGGCACGCAGCAGGTCGCGCAGCCGCTCTTCCAGGGCGGGCACTCGCGGATCCGTCACGAACCCCTCCCCCCGCGGGATGTCCCTCGACACCACGGCCTCACCGATGATCCGGGCGGGACGGCGCGAGATGACGTAGACGCGGTCCGACAGCCGGACCGCCTCGCGGATGTCATGCGTCACGAGCAGCACGCTCCACCGGTGCTGCGCCCAGACGGTCAGCAGCCACTCCTGCATCTCGTCGCGGGTGATCGCGTCGAGCGCACCGAACGGCTCGTCGAGCAGGAGCAGCGGCTTGCCCTGCACGACCGTGCGAGCTAGCGACACCCGCTGCCGCATCCCTCCGGACAGCTGGCGCGGGTAGCGCCGCTCACTGCCGGACAGCCCGAAGGCGTCGAACAGCTCGCCGGCGCGGCGCCGCGCTTCACGCCGTGGCACGCCCGCGACCTCGAGCCCGATCGCGGCGTTGTCGAGAGCGCGACGCCACGGCAGCAGCACGTCTCGCTGCGGCATGAACGCGAAGGGCCGCTCTCGTTCCGGCACGGGGGCGCCGTCGAAGAGGATCCGGCCGGCATCGGCGACGAGCTCACCCGTGAGCAGCGAGAGGAGCGTCGACTTGCCGCTGCCGCTCGGGCCGATCAGGCTCACGATCTCACCGGGCGCGACCGACAGAGTGAGGTCATCGAGCACCGGCATCCCGTCGAAGCCTTTGCGGATGCCGGTGAGTTCCAGGCCGCCGACGTTCATCGCAGTGCACCCTTCTCGACGCGCAGCCAGGGCAGTACGAGGCGTTCCACCAGACCGACGAGCCCGTAGAGAAGGAGTGTCAGCACCGAGCTGACCGCGACGGCCGCGAGCACCAGATCCGTTCGGAACACGTTCTTCGCGCTCTGCATGTAGACGCCCAGGCCCGAGACGGCGCCGGCGTACTCCGCGAAGATCGCGCCCACGACGGCGTAGGTGATCGAGATGCGCAGCGAGGAGAAGAACGACGGCATCGCCGTGGGCAGCCGGACCATGCGGAACACGGTGCGTGTGCCCGCCCCCATCGAGCGCAGCAGGTGCTCGGCGTCGGGATCGGCGGAGGCGAAGCCGCGCATGAGTCCCACCACCATCGGGAAGAACGTGACGAACGCGACGAGCAGCACCTTCGGCAGCAGACCGAACCCGAACCACAGCACGACCAGCGGCGCGAGCGCGATGAGCGGCAGGGTCTGGCTCACGATGAGCAGCGGCATCACCGCCCGCCGTCCGAGCGCGAAGAAGTCGAGCGCGGTCGCGGTGAGGAATGCGACCGCGATCGACAGCGTGAAGCCCAGTGCGGTCGCGGTGAGCGTGGGGATCGTGTGGCGCAGCAGCACCTCCCGCTCGCCGAACCCCTGCTCGAGGATCCGGGTCGGCGAGGGCAGGACGCCGGCCGCGACGAGGCCCGCGTTCGCCACGACCTCCCACAGAACGAGGATCGTCAGTGCGGCGGCGATCGGGGGCAGGACGACGCCGACGGTGCCGCGCATCCTGCTCACTCGAGGTAGTCGGTCGAGTAGTACTCCGACCAGTCGGGCGCCTCGGTCACGACCGCCCCCGCGGCATCCGTCAGCACACCGTGGGCGATGAGGAACGCGCCGAAGTCCTCCCACTTCTGGGGCACGGCCTCGCCGATCGCGACGCCGTCGGCGACGAAGTACTCCTCCGCGAGCAGGGTCGCGCTGCGCGTCACGAGCTCTTCCGCGGCGCCCAACGTGTCGGAATTGGCCTCGATGAGGATGCGAGCCGCGTTCTCGGGCTCGGCGGCGGCATACGCGTAACCGCGCTGCACGGCTGAGACGAACGCCCGAGCCGTCTCGGGGTTCACCTCCAGGTAGGCGTCGCTCGAGACGATCCCCGTCGACTGCAGGTCGGGCACGCCGTAGTCCTGGTAGCGGAACGCGCGGTAGGGGTGACCGTCGATGTCGGCCTGGATGTCCTGCCACGTCGAGACCGAGAGCGTGAAGTCGATGCGCTGCTGACTCAGCGCCTCATAGGCGCCGGTGTCGAGCACGACCTCTTCGAAGTCGCCGTCGCCGCCGTCGCCCTGGATCACGGCACGCGCGAGCGCGCCGTAGAGCGGCGAGCCGAAGCCGCCGAAGACCCCGCCGTCGAGGTCCGCGGGGCGCTCGATGTCGTCGCGGTCGCCGAGGAGCACCAGTTGGCCCGTATCGGACTGCGTCACCTGGAAGACCGATACGACGTCTCGACCCGCCGTGCGAGCCAGCTGCACGCCCGCTTGACCGGCCAGCCCGAAGTCCGCCGACCCGGCAGAGACCAGCTCGGGCACCGAGGTCGAGGCGTACGGCAGGATCTCGACGTCGATCCCCGCCTCGTCGAAGTATCCGAGCGCATCGGCGACGTACACGCCGATGTGGTTGGTGTTCGGCGCCCAGTCCAGGGCGAACGTGACCTTCTCGAGGTCGTCGGGCGAGTCCGCCGACCCGGCTGCGCAGCCGGTGAGACCGAGCGCGACGATGGAGATGGATGCCGCGAGGGCGTGGAGTTTTCGCATGGGTGTGCCCCTCTGATCGGGCACGGGTGAAGAAGAGATGCCTCCCTGCGCTGGCATTATCCAGATCAGGTTCGACGGTCGAAGGTTGGGACCTTCCTCTCAGCCCGGTCTACCGAGCTCCCGTGTACCGACGAGCGTAGCCGAGATCCGCAGAAGGGCTATCGTGGTGCGTCATGCCCCCCGTGATACATCAGAACGCGCTCACTCCGACCGAGTACGGGGTGGGCGCGCGCTTCACCCTCTCGGTCTACGACTCCGCCTACGTCGACATCATCCTGGGTGCGCTCGCGACCGCCGACGCGAGCGCCGTGACCGTCGACACGACCGACATCTCCACCTTCGTGGGCGGCGCCGAGAACGACGTGCTGCGCTATCTGCGCGACGTCATCGCCTCCGCGTCCTCCGGCGGAGCGCACGTGTCCGCGGCGATCCTGCTCTCCCGAGGCTGCCCCGGCGAACTGCAGTGCGAGCTTCCCGCGGGGGTGGATGCGATCGGCGCCGAACCGGTGCAGCTCGCGGCCACCGGCATCCGTGCACGCGCCCACTGGTCGCTGTATCCCCTGCTCGACGGCGGTGCCGACGGCGATCACATGACGGCGATCTACGACGCGATCGAGCACGCGAAGGAGATCGGCGTGTACGCGGGTTCGGACCACTACGCGACGCGCCTGGACGGCGACCTCGCCGACGTGCTGACGACCGTCGCGAACGCCTGGATCGCGGTGGGACGAACCGTGCAGCACGTGACGACCCACGTCACGATCTCGATCAACAGTCCGACTCTCGCGGCGAGCTGACGTGGCGAGGCAGATGCACCTCGTCGCGATGGTGAATCCGCCGACGAGCCAGTATGCCGAGAACTGGCGCAACCCGCTCGGGCGGGCCGACTGGCTGCGCGGCGAATTCTTCGCTGACCTGGGGCGGATGCTGGAGCGCGGCCGGTTCGACATGATCTTCTTCGCCGACGCACTGGCGGTGCCCGAAGCCGCGGACGGCACGGTCGACACGACCCTGGCGACCGGCGGGAAGGGCAGCATCTACCTCGATCCGATCTCGCTCATCTCGCTCGTCGCGGGAGTGACGAGCCGGATCGGGCTCGGCGCGACCGTGTCCACGAGCTTCGCGCCGCCGTACACGATCGCGCGGCAGCTCCTGACCGTCGACCAGCTGTCGGGTGGACGCGTCGCGTGGAACATCGTGACCTCCACGACGAACGCCGAGGCCCGCAATCACGGGCGTGAGAGCATCGCGGGGTCGGCCGCTCGGTACGACAAAGCCGACCGGGTCGCGGAGACGGTCGTGGATCTGTGGAAGAGCTGGGATGCGGACGCACTCGTGCTCGACCGCGAAGCGCGCCGGTTCGCGGATCCGGACCGCGTGCACCGAGTGCCGGCGCGCAACGCCGACCTGGCGCGCGGACCCCTAACGGTGCCGGCGAGTCCGCAGAGGCACCCCGTGCTCATGCAGGCGGGAGCTTCGCCGCGCGGACGCGATTTCGCGGCGCGATGGGCGGAGGTGGTCTTCGCGATCGGAGACTCCGAAGACCAGATGCGGGCCTTCCGCCAAGAGCTGCGCGGGCGCGCCGAGCGAGATCACGGCAGGGATCCGGACAGCATCCGTGTCCTGCAGGGTCTGCAGCCGGTGCTCGGGCGGACGGACGCCGATGCGCAGTCGCGGCTGGAGCAGCTGCGCGCGCAGATCTCGCTCGACGACGCCCTGGTCAAGCTCGCTCGGCTGCTGCATGCCGAGTCGCTCGACCCCGCCGCATCCGCCGTCACGACACTCGAGGCGCACCGGGGTGCGACGGGGAGCGTCGCGTTCGAGGACATGCTCGCCGCGGTGAGCGCGCAGCGCGGCTACACCGTCGCCGACCTCGCGATCGAGCAGGCGCTGAATCAGCTGCATCCTCAGATCGTGGGCTCGCCGGCGAGCGTCGCCGACGAGCTCGAGCACCTGTTCCGCGGCGAGGCCGCCGACGGGTTCATCATCATGCCGGCGCTGTACCACTCGTCGTTCGAAGAGTTCGTGAACGGCGTCGTGCCCGAACTGCAGCGTCGCGGTGTGTTTCGCACCGAGTACGCGGGACCGACGCTCCGCGACAACCTGCGGGGCTGATCTCTCGACGTCGCCGGCCCCAACATCGATGCGCGCCGCCCGCACGCAGCCCGCGCATCGTCGACGTGCGCCGCCCGCATCGTCGAGGTGCGGCGCCCCGCACGCAGCCCGCGCATCGTTGAGGTGCGCCGCCCGCACGCAGCCCGCGCATCGTCGACTTGCGCCCTATGTCGGACACGCCCGGCGTGTCGCCGACACAGGGCGCAAGTCGGCGAACGGGGACGGGCTGACGCGAGAGGGATGCCGCCGCTCGGGCGGCAGGGGCAGCAAGGGCATACGCAGAAAGCGGGCGCAGGCGCGCGGATCGCGGGGGGAATGTGGTGGCGAGTGAGGGATTCGAACCCCCGAATGCTGAGCAGTCTGATTTACAGTCAGATCCCTTTGGCCGCTTGGGTAACTCGCCGGGTGCGCACCCGCCCAGCTTTTTCAGTCGACCGGAGGCGCGATCCACAATCTTACGCGCATCTTGCCGGTGTTCGAAATCGACCCGCTCAGGTGCCGATGCGACCCAGGTCCATGCCGTCCAGAGCCCTCGGTGTGCGCAGCAGCGCGCCCTCGAAACGGCACGTGGCGGCGGCCATCTCCATCGCGTCGCGAAGCACCGCGTCCCAGCCGTCGGCGTGCGTCGGCGAATGGTCCACGAGCCCGGCGAGCGCGGCGGCGAAGGCGGCGTCGCCGGCACCCATCGTGTCGACGATCCGGCCGGGCAGTCGCGGCACCGGTCGGGTCAGGACCACGTCGCCCGCTTCGATCGTGGCGCCCGCCGATCCGCGGGTCGCGAGCACGGCGTGCGCGCCGAGCTCGACCATCCGCGCCCGCACGGCGTCGAGCGGCGCGCGATAGAGCAGCCGCGCGTCGTCGTCGCCGACCTTGATCAGCCGAGCGCCGGGCACGACGCGCTCGAATCCCTGCACGAATGCGGCTCGGTCGCGCAGCATCCCGGGTCTGGGGTTCGGGTCGATCGCGACGGATGCTGCGTCGGCGAGCGCGTCGCGCAGCTCATCCGCCTGCTCGGGGTCGTCGAAGGCGACGCAGCTGACGGCGACGAGATCGGCCGCTGCGATGACGGCGCGCTCGCGTTCGCCCAGCCGGATGCGGCGACGCCGGGCCGCCTCGTTGAACTCGTACTGCGGTTCCCCTCGCGTGCGCGTGCTCACGGCGCGCGCGGAGCCGTGCGGTGCGGGGGTCGCGATCAGCCCGACGCCGAGGTCGCCGAGGTATCGGCGGATGCGCGAGCCCGCGTCATCATCGCCCACCATCGCGATGAGGGTCGCCGGCACGCCGACCCGGACGAGGCCGACCGCGACGTTGAGCGCGGCTCCGCCGACGAATTCGCGGATGCCGCGGGGGTCGCGCAGCTCGTCGATCAGCGCGTCGCCGATGACGACGACCGTCACCGGCGCGAGCCCGCTGTCTCGAGCACGCGCGCGACGAACGCTTCGACGCGCGCGCGGGTGCCGTCGATGCGGCGGTCCACGCTCGCGCGGATCTCGCTCGGCGCGAGCGGAGCCGCCAGTCGCACGTTCTCGTGGCACGACAGGTCGGAGCAGATGTAGGTGCCGACGCTGTCGCCGTGCTCTCCCGCCTCGCCGGCCCTGCGCGCCGTGAAGAGCGCCACCTGGTCGGAAGGCTGCATCGTGTGACACAGGTTGCACATCGATGCCCGGGCGCGCGACGAGCCGTCGGCGGCGCGCAGCACGACCCCGTGCGGCTCACCGTCGATCTCGGCGACGATGTAGCCGCGGGAGCGCGTGCGCGGGTCGCGCCACGCGTAGAAGTCGAGGTGGTCCCAGTCGGTGATGACGAAGTCGACCGGCACGGCGAGCAGTCGCACATCGTCGGGCGAGGCGTTGGCCATGGCGGCTCGGAGAACGTCTTCCGTGAGCGGGCGCATCCCCTCAGTCTACGAACGCCCCTCCGCCCCGGACCCGCGAGACTGCATCTGCGCGCCGAGGATGCGGGGTTTACCCACGGTCTCGGCCGCCCGATGCGGTCTCACGGTCTGGGCGGGGTGGGGTGGCGGCATCCGCTCGGTCGCGTCCGCGGATGAGGAAGCCGAACCCGAAGGCGACGAAGAACATCAGCACTCCGTAGACGGCTGCCGGCAGCGACAGCTCCACCGAGCCGAGGACCGTCTGCGCGATGACGATCGCGAGGGTCGCGTTGTGAATGCCGATCTCGAACGACGAGGCGATCGCCTGGCGCTTGCCGACGCGCAGCCAGCGGGGTACGAGGTATCCGATGGCGAGGCTCACGAGGCAGAACACGATCGTGATGAGCGACAGCCGCGCGAAGTTCTCGACCAGCAGCGCCCAGTTCGACGCGACGGCGCCGGCGATCACGACGACCAGGATGATGACCGACGCGATGCGCACGGGCTTGTCCATGCCCGCGGCGAAACGCGGCCAGAAACGGCGCACGAGCATGCCGCCCGCGACGGGCAGCAGCACGATCGCGAACACCTCGAGCGCCTTGGACCACTGCATGCCGAGCTGATCGTCGAACGGCTCGAAGTACCAGATCGCGAAGTTCGTGATGAGCGGCAGCGTGATGACGGCGATGACCGAGTTCACGGCGGTGAGCGAGATGTTCAGCGCGATGTCGCCGCGGAACAGGTGGCTGTACAGGTTCGCCGTCGTGCCGCCGGGAGACGCGGCGAGCATCATCATGCCGACGGCGAGGACCGGCGGCAGCTGGAAGGCGATCACGAGCCCGAAGCAGATCGCCGGCAGCAGCAGGAGCTGGCAGGCGAGGGCGACGATCACCGCTTTGGGCTGCTTCAGGACTCGGGCGAAGTCGCCGAGGGTGAGGCTCAGCCCGAGGCCGAACATGATGATGCCGAGGGCGACGGGCAATCCGACGGTGGTCAACGCTGACATGGCACTCAGTGTGCCCGATACCGCGATCCGGTGTCACGCGTTCTCCACACGTCGCGTGCCCGACCCCCTACCCGCGAGACTGCAACGGCACGCCGAACCAGCGGGTAAAGCCCACGGTTTCGGCCTCCCGTTGCAGTCTCGCGGTCAAGAGGCCGTGTCAGGAGGGGACGCGCACGCCGGGGAGCGACCAGGCGGCGAAGGCCGGGCCCTCGGCCGAGAGCACGACGGCGCCGTCGACCGCTGTCGCGAGCGTCGCGTCGCCGACGAGCGCCCGCGCGCTCTCCGCTCCGGCGAGAGCGCCGGGCACGAGCTCGACGTCGGCGTCTCCGCGCGTCGCGAGCACGACGATCGTCTCGTCAGCCGACTCGCGCGCGAACACGACGGTCTCGTCGTCGACGTGCAGCCACCGCAGCCCGCCGCTGCCGAGCACGGCGTGCTCGCGCCGCAGCGCGATGAGCGAGCGGTAGAGCTCGAGCCGTTCGGCGACGGCGGGTTCGTCCTCGCTCCCCCATGGCATGGGCGTGCGGCTGGACTCGCCGTCGGCTCCGACCAGCCCGTACTCGTCGCCCGCGAACACGACCGGCAGACCCGGCAGGGTCATCGACAGCCCCACCGCGACGGGGATGCTGCCCGGCGCCGCGTTCGTCGCGAACCGGGCCGTGTCGTGGGTGTCCAGCGGCTGCATGTTGCCCAGGCGCACCCGCCACGGGATCCCCGCCGTGAACCGCACGACCGCGTCGACGAACTGACGCGCCGTATAGCGCGGGATGCCGCCCACCGGCTGCGTGAAGAACCACGGCTCGGTGCGCTCCTCGCCTTCGGCCGTGAGATAGGCCCGCCCCGTCGGTTCGGACAGCCAGCCCCACAGCGGGCGCGTGAACGAGGGGTACGTCATCGCCCCGTGCCAGCCGTCGCCCTGCAGGTCGCTCGCGGCGTCGTTCGTCGACTCGCCGAGGAGGATCGCGTCGGGGTTGATCCGCCGCATCGTCTCCTGCAGCAGCTGTCGTACCTCGGCGTTGAGGTCGATGTCGCCCAGGCGCCCCGTCATGTTCGCGACGTCGATGCGCCACCCGTCGGTCGAATACGGCGGCTCGAGCCACCGCGCGACGACGGAGTCCGGCCCGTCGACGAACGCCGCCCGCAGCTTCTGCGAGGCCCAGTTGAACTTCGGCAGACTCGGCACGCCGAGCCATGACTCGTATCGCGTGTTGCCGTCGCGGAAGTAGTAGAAGTCCTCGGTCTCGGCGCCCGGCCGGCCGAGCGCCGACGTGAACCATTCGTGCCGGTCCCCCGAGTGGTTGCTCGTGAGGTCTCCGATGACCCGGATGCCGCGGGCATGCGCCGCCTCGATGAGCCGGACGTACGCCTCATCACCGCCCAGCAGGGGATCGACCGAGAGGAAGCTCGACGCGTCGTAGCGGTGGTTGGATGCCGCGGGGAAGACCGGCGTCAGGTACAGCACGTTCACCCCGAGCTCGACGAGGTGGTCGAGCTTCTCGGTGACACCGTCGAGATCGCCGCCGTAGAACTGCTGCGAACGGCCGGGCGAGACGGGGTCGACGGGGTCATCCCACGCGGCCGGCAGAGCCCACTCCGGCACCGGACGGGCATCGGCCTGCGCCGACCGGGCGAACCGGTCGGGGAACACCTGGTACATCACGGCGTCGTACAGCCACGCGGGCGGGGCGGGGCGGGCGACGAGGGCGAAGTCGTCGGCGTCGAGTGTCTCGATGTCGTGCAGACCGGTCTGGTTGAGCCAGTGCGCACGGCCGTCGGCGTGCACGAACAGCCAGCGGTAGCCGTGTCGCGGGTTGTGCACCGCGACCGGCGCCTCCCACCAGTCCCACCCGTCCGACGAGCCGACGAACGCGGCATCCGTCCAGCTCGGCTCGTGGTCGGGGTTCGAGCGTGTGCGCACGGCGCGCAGCGGCCCGTACCCCTGCGGCACGCGCACCCGCACCCGCACGGTCTCGCCGAGCTGCGGCGCGTCGTTCGAGACGTACAGCGGTGAGCCGTCGTGGTGCGGCGTGAGCAAGGTCATGCTCACTTGACGGCGCCGGCGGTCAGTCCGCCGACGATGTACTTCTGCAGGATGAGGAACAGCGCCATGACCGGGAGCGCGGCCAGGACGGCACCGGCCGAGAACGCGCTCCAATCCGCGTAGCGCGGGTTGGAGACCATCTTCGTCAGGCCGACGGCGAGCGTCTGCTTCTCGGGTTCGATGAGGATGACGCTGGCGATGACGAATTCGCTGAACGACGCGATGAACGACAGCAGCGCCACGACCGCGAGGATCGGGGCTGCCAGGCGCAGGATGATCGTGAAGAAGATCCGCGCGTGCCCCGCACCGTCGATCTTGGCCGCTTCGTCGATCGACGCGGGGATCGTGTTGAAGAACCCGTACATGAGATAGGTGTTCACGCCGAGGGCGCCGCCGAGGTACACCATGATGAGGCCCAGGTGCGTGTCGAGCCCGAGCGCGGGGAACCAGTCGCCGATCGCCGACATCAGCAGGAAGAGCGCGACGACCGCGAGCAGCTGCGGGAACATCTGCACGATGACGATCGAGACGAGTCCGATCCGGCGCCCGGTGAATCGCATCCGCGAGAAGGAGTATGCCGCGAGCCCGCCCAGGAACACCGTCGCGACCGCCGTGACGCTGGCCACGACGAGCGTGTTGACGAACCAGTTGGCGTACGGGTTGTTCGGATCGGTCAGCATCCGCACGTAGCTCTCGATGCCGACAGTCGAGAAGAGCGCGTTGGATCCCGTGAGCGTGCCGCGGGGGTTGAGCGACGACGACAGCACGAACAACAGCGGGAACGTCGAGAAGACGATCATCACGACACCCACCAGGTGCCGCCAGCCGGTCGCGCGGAACCACTGCCCGAAGGTCTTCGGTCGTTCGTAGAAGTCCGCGTCGGCGCGACGCTTGGGTCGCCGACCGCGGCGACGGGTGTCGTCCAGGACTTCGGCCTCGCCGGCCAGGAGACCGCTGGAGCTGCCGGGGAAGGAATCGGGCATCAGTTCAGCTCCTCCAGTGCCTTGGTCCGTCGGAAGCTGATGATCGAGATCACCGCGACGACGATGAAGATGAGGATCGTGAAGGCGGATGCCAGACCGTAGTCACGGTTCTGCCCCGTGAAGGCCACCTTGTAGACCATCGAGATCAGGATGTCGGTGTGGCCCACGTTGATCGCGGCGGACGAGTCGCGCGGCCCGCCGTTGGTGAGCATGTAGATCAGGTTGAAGTTGTTGAAGTTGAACGCGAAGGACGCGATCAGCAGGGGCGCGACCGTCACGAGGAGCAGCGGCAGCTTGATCAGCCGGAAGATCCCCCAGGGTCTCGCGCCGTCGACCTTCGCCGCCTCGATGACGTCGTCGGGGATGGACTGCAGCGCCCCCATGCACACGAGGAACATGTACGGATACCCGAGCCAGAGGTTCACGAGCAGGACCGAGACCTTCGCCAGCCAGGGATCGGTCAGCCAGGGCACCGACGCCCCGCCGAGGAGCACCTGATTGATGAATCCGAAGCTCTCGTTCATCATGCCCGCCCACACGAGCGCCGACAGGAACGACGGGAACGCATACGGGAGGATCATCAGGATGCGGTAGAACTTGCGCCCCCGCATCCGCATGTCGTTGAAGACGATCGCGAGGAACAGTCCGAGGAAGAAGGTCGTGGCCACCGACACGATCGCGAAGACGAACGTCCACAGCGTCACGTAGAACAGCGGGCCGCGGATGCTCTCGTCGGTCACGGCGCGCACGAAGTTGTCGAACCCGACGACGATCGTCCAGCCCGGCATGAGCTGCGATCCGTCGTCGGCGGTGAACGCACCCACGCCGGTGTCGCTGTAGACCGTGCCGTTGCGGGTGTCCGTCATGGTTCCCGCGGCTTCGTCGTACACGAGCGCGGAGGTGTACAGGTATCCGCGCTGACCGTCCGGGGTGAGAAGAGTCCCGTCGTTCGGATCGTCGGACACGGGGACCGCGAGGTCTCCGATGACGCTCTGGTTGGCGAGCACATCGGCGAAGGTCAGCGTCGTCCAGCCGTCCAGTCCGACGGCTTTGCCGCCCTCGAACCGGGCTCCGGGGGCGGGCTCGAGGGGCTGCTCGTTCGTGCCGAAGAGCGCCTCCCCGTCGGGGTCCGTCACGAGCACGCCGTACTGCCCGAGCTGCGACACGACGGTGACGTCGTACGTCGGCGAGTCCGGCACGCGCTCGAGCGCAGACGCCATGAGCGACGAGACGGCCTGCTCCTTGGAGCCGTTGTGGCCGGTGCCGTAGTTGGTGAAGCCGATGTAGCCCGTGTACACGAGCGCGAACACCTGGAAGATCAGCAGGAAGATGACGCCCGGAGCGAGGTATTTGGCGGGCAGCCGGCGCCGCGAGAGGTAGATCCAGTTGAGGAGCGCCGTGGTGGCCGCGACCAGCCCGGCCACGAGCCATTCCCGGTTGCTCAGCAGCACGAACAGCGCGAAGACGGCGAGCGCGTCCAGTATCCCGAGCAGGACGATCTTGATGATCCATCCCTTGACGCCGAGCGATGCGGCATCGGCGATGCGCGCCGCCTGCTTCGACCGCTTGCGTCGTCGCGGGTCGGCCGCGGGGTCCTCCGTGCGCTCTTCGAGCGTGTTGCTCGTCACTCGCAGCCTCCGTTGCGTGCGGGCAGTCCGACGTGGCGACTCTGCCGTTCTAGCGTGATCGTAGCGGGATGCCGGGGCTCGATCCTCGTGCGAAGATCGGGCCCCGGCATCCGTGGGTCGTCAGCCGATGGCGGCCGTCACATCGTCGACGAGCTTCTGCCACGTCGCCGCCGGGTCGGCGCCGTTGATGATCTCGGCCTGTGCGATGCCCCAGAACTCCCACACGGAGCCCATCTGCGGGATGGCGGGCATGGCCACGGCCTCTTCGCCCACGGCGGCGAAGCCGCCCACGATCGGGTCCGCCGAAGCGGTGTCGGCGGCCGCCGTCAGGGCGGGCAGCACGTTGCCGGATTCGAAGAGCTTCAGCTGCACCTCTTCGGTGCCGAGGTAGTTGACGAGGAAGTCGTTCGCGGCGACCTTGTTCTCGGACTCGGCGCTGAGGTAGAAGCCCTTGACGCCCGCGAACGGAGCAGCGGGCTCGGCGGTCGGGCTGGGGACGGTGTCGATCGCGACGTTGATGCCCGCGTCGACGGCGGCCCCGACGTTCCACGGGCCCGTCAGCCAGAACGCCGCCGTGCCGTCGAGGAACGACTGCTTGGCGATGTCACCGTCGATGTCGGTGTTGAAGGCGCCGGTGCCGTTCGCGCCCTGCCCGGACAGCCAGGTCGCGAATTCGAAGCCGCCGGGGCTGCCGAGCTCGAGCTGAGCGGGGTCGTAGTTGCCTTCGGCGTCGAGCCCGAAGACCGGTGCACCGAACGCCGTCTGGAACGGGTACAGGTGGTAGGGGTTGCCCTCAGCACCCTGCTCGACGACGAACGGGTGGTCCAGGCCCGCGGCCTGACCCTTCGCGATCATGTCGTCGAAGCCCGTGGCCGCGTCGGGCACGAGATCGGCATTGCGCAGCACCGCGATGTTCTCGACGGCGTACGGCAGGAGGTACGTGGTGCCCTCGTAGGTGGAGGCCTGCACGGCGACCGGCAGGTAGTCGCCCGAGGTGTCGCCGAGCTCGATCGGAGCGACGACGCCGTTCGTCGACAGCTCGCCGACCCAGTCGTGCGCACCCATCGCGATGTCGGGACCGCGGCCCGTGGGCACCTGCTGGATGAAGTCGTCCTTGATGACGTCGGTGTCCTTCGACACGAGGTTCACCGTGACGCCCGTCTTGTCGGTGTATTCGGCGGCGACGTCCTTCAGTGCGTCGATGCGCTCGGCGTCGACCCAGACGGTCAGTTCGCCGGCGGTCGATTCGCCGCCGCCGTTTCCTTCGTCGCCGCCGCTGTCGCCGGAGCAGCCGGCAAGCAGCATGGCGCCGCCTGCGATGAGCGCGCCGAATGCGAGAACGCCCTTCTTCTTCACCGTCATCGGTGTGCCTCTCTCACGTGCTGTAGGGGTGTACCGGACGAGCCGACGCAGAGCGCGAACGGAGACCGGTCTCCCGCTCACAAGGAATGTAAGCGCTTACATTGTCATCTCGATCCCCCCAACGTGCAACCTCGCCCGGCGATCTCGATACACGTTCGTGACCTCATGCGCGGGCTCGACGGGCGGCATCCACCCCATCGCTGTAAGCGTTTGCACACGCGCTGCGAGGAGGAAGCCGCGGCTAGACTCGCGGCATGGCAGATTCCTCGTTCGACATCGTTTCGAAAATCGACCAGCAAGAGGCCGACAACGCCCTCAACCAGGCGCGCAAAGAGGTCGAGCAGCGTTACGACTTCAAGGGCACCGACGCCTCGATCGCGTGGAGCGGCGAGTCGATCCTCATCAAGGCGAACAGCGAAGAGCGCGCGAAGGCCGTGCTCGATGTCTTCCAGTCCAAGCTCATCAAGCGCGGCATTTCGCTGAAGAGCCTCGAGACCGGTGAGCCGACGGCGAGCGGCAAGGAGTACCGCATCGTCTCGACGCTCAAAGAGGGCATCTCGTCGGAGAACGCCAAGAAGATCTCGAAGATCATCCGCGACGAGGGACCGAAGTCGGTGAAGTCTCAGATCCAGGGCGACGAGCTGCGGGTGCAGTCCAAGAGCCGCGACGACCTGCAGGAGGTTCAGCGCCTCTTGAAGGCCGCCGACCTCGACGTCGACCTGCAGTACGTCAACTACCGGTAGCACCGGCCGCACAGACCGTCACGCCTCGTCCTGCTGCTGAGGCCCGGGGCGGCCCCCCGGCGCGCGCACAGGGGGAATGACGCGCCGGGGAACCGGTGACCCAGGTGCCGAGGGTTCGAACGGATCGGTTCGAACGGATCCGACGCCCCAGAAGTCGGGTCGATCGCCACTGTATCGGCGTCCGGCTGCTTCCGGCGAGCGTCGAACGTCGCGTCTGCGTCCGACAGATGGCGGTCGGGTCAGCGGCGGGCGAGCATCGCCGTCGCCCACCGGTCGAGGCGGGCGTAGGCCTCGTCGCGCGCGTCACGGCGTGAGAGGAACACGTCGTGCAGGGCGCCGTCGATCCGCTCGACGGTCACCGACGGGCCGAGCTTGAGCGAAGCGCGCGCGATGTCGTCGACGATGAGAACCGTGTCGGCGCTCGTGAGGTCCTCGCTCCACTTCGTGGGGATCGCCGTGCGCGCCGACAGCAGGACGCAGACGGGCACCGGTATCGCCAGGCCCGCCGAGACCTTCGTGTGCCCCGCGATGACGGCGTGCATCCAACCGACGTGAACCGGCATCGTGTGCTCGGGACGCCACAGGGCCTCGATCGTCAGCGGGTCTTCGGCATCAGCGACCTCACGCTGTGCACGGGCGTAGAAACCGGCATCCATCTGCGGCCACAGATCGAACGGGCGCAGCTTGGAGTGCAGACCCAGCACGGGCGCGATCGCGGCACGCGTCACGGCGCTCAGCTGGAACTCGAGCCACGGACTGTTCAATATGACGGCGGCCGCCGCGCCCGGGTTCCTGCTCGCCCACAGGCTCAGGGTGAGACCGCCCGTCGAGTGACCGAAGAGCACGAGACGCCGTTGGCCCGACCCATCGGCACCGCGGCCCATCGCCTCGAGGGCGGCGGCGACGTCGGCGTCGTAGTCGGAGAGATCGGCGATGTACCCGGGCGTCTGCCCCTCGCGGATGCTGCGTCCGTACTTGCGCAGATCGAGCGCGTAGAAGTTCGCGCCGCGATCCGCCCAATAACGGGCGAGCCGCGCCTGGAAGAAGTAGTCCGACCAGCCGTGCACGTAGAGCACGTCGACGTCGGCGAACGGGCGGTGATCGCCGAACAGCCCGCCCAGCGCCGGAGCCTTCGCCCGCAGCCGCACGAGGGTCGCGACGACGGGACCCTCCTCATCGTCGTCGAGCGGCAGCGTCAGCTGCTCGAACGGCTCCCCCAGCACATCGGGGACCCACTCGTGCGACATCCGCTCAGCCTACCGACGCACCCTCACTCGCCACGCGATACGTGGAGCATCTCATCGCGCGCCACGACCTTGATGCGTGCGCGATCCCGGGGCGCTCCGAGCGCGATCTCGTGCTCGTCGAGGCGGTGCCAGCCGTCGAGGTCGGTCCACCGCACGCCGCGTTCGGCGAGGAGCGCCGGAATCGCCGCATCGGACGGGTCGGCCGGGTCCCACCACGAGCCCTGGTCGTTGATGAGGTGGCGCACGGTCTCCATCGCGTCGGACTTGGTGTGCCCGATGAGCCCGACGGGACCGCGCTTGATCCAGCCCGTGGCGTACACGCCCGGCACGCGCTCGTTGGAGTCCTTGTGCAGCACCTGGCCTTCGTGGTTCGGGATGACGCCGTGGCGCTTGTCGAACGGCACGCCGGGAAGCGGCGACCCGAAGTATCCGACGGCACGGTACAGCGCCTGGATCGGCAGCTCGCGCAGTTCGCCCGTGCCCTCGACGCCTCCCTCGCCGTCGGGACGCGTGCGCTCGTACACGAGCGCGGCGACCTTCCCGCCGGCATCCTTGCGAACCTCCACCGGTCGGGCGTAGAAGTGCAGGTGAAGTCGCCGGGATGCCTCCCCGCCGGTGTTGTTGACCGCGGGCCGCTGCCGCCAGGACTGCAGCACGCGGTCGATCACCATGACCTGCTTGTTGCTCGCGATGGCGGCCTTCGACGCGTCGTCGTAGTCGAAATCCTCGTCGTAGACGACGATGTCGACGTCGCGCAGCTCGCCGAGCTCGCGCAGTTCGAGGGGCGTGAACTTCACTTGCGCGGGCCCGCGACGCCCGAACACGTGCACATCCGTGACCGGCGAGGCCGCGAGGCCCTCGTAGACGTTGTCGGGGATCTCGGTCGACAGCAGGTCCTCGGGGTGCTTCGCGAGGATCCTCGAGACATCGAGCGCGACGTTGCCGTTTCCGAGCACGGCGACGGATGCCGCCTCCAGCGGCCATTCCCGCGGCACATCGGGGTGCCCGTCGAACCAGCTCACGAACTCCGCCGCACCGTACGAGCCGTCCGCGTCGATGCCGGGGATGCCGAGGTCGGTGTCGCGGATCGCTCCCGTGGCGAAGATGACGGCGTGGTAGTGCTGCTTCAAGTCGTCGAGCGTGATGTCCTGGCCGAAGCGCACATTGCCGAAGAGACGGATGTCGCCACGATCGAGCACATCGCGCAGAGCCGTGACGATGCCCTTGATGCGCGGGTGGTCGGGGGCCACGCCGTAGCGCACGAGGCCGTACGGCGCGGGCAGCTGCTCGAACAGGTCGATCGAGACGTCGAACTTGCGCTCGGCCTTCAAGAGGATGTCCGCGGCATAGATGCCCGCGGGCCCTGCACCGACGATGGCGAGACGGAGCTTGGTCATAGGAGTCCTTCCGGTACGTCGGTCAGAAAACGCCGCAGCGTCAGCTCGAACGGTCGGCGACGGCGCGCGCGAAGCGTGTGAGCGCTTCGCGGACAGGGCCGTCCGGCACGGGAGCGAGGGCGTCGATCGCGTCGCGCGACCACGTGTTGGCCAGGTCGAGGGTCGCCTGCGTCGCCTCGTGTTCGCGCAGTCGGGCGAGCGGCTCGTCGAGGATCATCGGATCGGCGCCCGCGGCGATGCGTTCGACGCCGTCGTCGATCGCGCCCTGGAGCGCACGCGATGCGGCGTCGTCGCGCTGCGTGAGCAGCAGGTACGGCATGGTGGGCACCCCCGCGCGCAGATCGGTGCCGGGCACCTTTCCGGTCTCTTCGGGGTCGTCGGACAGGTCGATGACGTCATCGAGCAGCTGGAAGGCGACGCCGCTCTTCTCGCCGAAGACGACGAGCGCATCCTTCAGCTCGACCGGTCCGTTCGAGAACACGACGCCCGCTTGCGCTGCCGCCGCGATGAGCGAGCCGGTCTTGTCCGAGAGCACCTGCAGATAGAACGCGACGGGGTCGTCGTCTTCACGCGGCCCGATCGTCTCGTGCATCTGCCCGAGCACGAGGCGCTCGAACGTGTCCGCCTGCAGCTGGATCGCCTCGTCGCCGTGGCGCGCCATGATCTGGCTGGCCCGGGAGAACAGCAGGTCGCCCGCGAGGATCGCGACGCTGTTGCCCCACACCGCGTGGGCGCTGGGCACTCCGCGGCGCTTGTCTGCGGCATCCATGACGTCATCGTGATAGAGCGAGCCTAGGTGCGTCAGCTCGAGGGCTGTGGCCGCCTGGACGACTTCGTCGGTCGCGCCGTCACCGAGCTGGGCGGTGAGCAGCGTGAGCATGGGGCGCAGGCGCTTGCCGCCCGCCTCATAGAGGTATCGACTCGCCGCGTCGACGAGCGGATCGGCCATCCGAAGCTCGGACGCGAGAACCTCGTCGACCTTCTGGAGCCCCCTCTCGACTTCGGCGAGCAGGCGGCGCGAGCGCGGGCCGGCGAAGATGCGGTCGGTGAGGCCCAGCTTGCCCGCGAGGCGCGAGCCCGATGCTGAGGGATTCACGGGGTCAAGCCTACCCGTCGGACGGGGTGGGCTCGCGGCCCTCAGCGGGGCTTGACGGCGCGGTGCAGCGCCACGATGCCCATCGACAGATTGCGGTGCGCGACATCGGTCCAGCCGGCTTCGCGGATCCACGCCGCCAGCCGCGCCTGATCGGGCCAGTCCCTGATCGATTCGTTGAGGTAGTCGTACGCGTCGGCGTTCGAGCTCATCGCGCGCGCGACGACGGGCAGCACGCGGTCGTTGTAGAAGCGATACAGCCCCGCGAAGGCGCGCGAGGGCGGGTGCGAGAACTCGCAGACGACGAGGCGTCCGCCGGGCTTGGCGACCCGCAGCAGCTCCTGCAGAGCCTTCTTCGGCTCGTTGACGTTGCGCAGTCCGAACGACATCGTGACGGTGTCGAACTCGTCGTCGTCGAAGGGCAGATCCGTCGCGTCGGCTTCGCGGAAGGTGAGATTCCGGATGCCGCCGTGCCGGCGCCGCCCCTCGGCGATCATGCCCGGCGAGAAGTCGGCCGCGACGACATCGGCGCCGCTGCGCGCGAACGCGACGCTGGATGCACCCGTGCCGGCGGCGAGGTCGAGGATGCGCTGACCCGGTCGCGGGGCGACGGCCCGTGTCGTCGCGACGCGCCAGAGCCGGTCGTTGCCGAGGCTCAGCACGTCGTTCGTGAGGTCGTAGCGCTGTGCGACCTGGTCGAACATCCCGCTCACTCGGGCGGGGTCCTTGTGCAGATCCGCGCGGTTGGGCTCGTTGTCGCTCACCCGTCGAGTCTATGCGGCGCGATCGCGGCGAGCCGCGTGAGCCATGCGTCGGCGGTCGCCTCGTCGAACGGCGCGATCCGCCTTGAGACGCGGCGCTCCAAGTCGACCGCGAGCTCCTCGAGCCGCGCGACGATGTCGAGCGGGTAGCCGTACGCGACGCGGTGCTCGTCCCACTCGTCGCGGTCGTCGATCCACACGCCGCGCTCGTCGATCGCGCGCACGACGTCGAGGTCCATATCGATGCCCTCAGGCTCGGCGGCATCCCACCGTGCATCCCACGCGAGGTCGATGTACACGCGGTAGCTCGCGGGCGGCGCCGTATTGACCGTGAGCGCGTAGTCGCCGCTCGGCGGCAGCAGCGTGACATTCGGGGCGGTCGTGACGATCTCGCGTCCGGGGCGGGTGCTGCGCGAACCGACCGGCTGTCCGAACCACTCGCCCCACGCGTCGGCGCCGAGATAGAGGCACTCGTGCACCCAGTGCGGGTCGCCGTTCCACTTGCGCCAGCGGAACAGCACACGCGTGCCGGGTGCGGGACGCGGAGTGGCCATGCAGCGAGTCTAGAGTTGAGGCGTGACACCTGCGCCTCGCCCGCCGAAGCTGGTGGTCGAGACCCGTGAGATCGACCCGATCGACGACCTCGTGCCCTTCGCCGACCCGCGCGAGCCCCTCGCGTGGCTGCGCCGGGGCGACGGGATCATCGGCCTCGGACAGGTCACGGGCTACGAGCACGGGCCGCAGACTCCCCCCGACGCCCCCTCCCCTGCGACGGCGTGGCGGCTGATCGCGGCCGAAGCCGAGATCGACGACGCGGTGGGCGTGCCCGGCACGGGCCTCGTCGCCTTCGGGACCCTCGTCTTCGACGCCCGTTCGCAGGCGACGAGCCTTCTGACCGTGCCGGAAGTCGTGGTCGGCCGTCGCGACGGTCGGGCATGGGTGACACGCATCCGCACTGTGGGGTCCGATGTGCCCGAGCGCGCGCCCGAACCGATCCCCTTCGGTCCGCACTGGTCGGCCACTCTCGGCCCCGGCGCGCTCGACCGCGCCGGATACCAGGCCGCCGTGCGCGCGGGTCTCGACGCCATCTCGACGGGCGAGGTCGCGAAGGTCGTGCTCGCCCGCGACCTCGTGGGCACGGTTCCCGCCGGTGCGGATCTGCGCCGCCTCGTGCGCGCTCTCGCGACCGATTACCCCGACACCTGGACGTATGCCGTCGACGGCATGATCGGCGCGAGCCCCGAGACCCTGGTGACGGTGTCGGGCGGCACCGTCACGGCGCGCGTCCTCGCCGGCACGACGCCGCGGGGCGCCGATGCGACCGAGGATGCCACGGCCCGAGGCGCGCTGGCGGCGAGCGCGAAAGACCTCGACGAGCACCGCTACGCCGTGCGGAGCGTCCTCGAGACGCTCGCGCCGCACACCTCGACGCTGCGCTCCGACCCCGATCCGTTCACTCTCGAGCTGCCCAACCTGTGGCACCTCGCGACCGACGTCGCGGGCGAGATCGCCGATCACGCGTCGGCGCTCGATCTCGTCGCGGCGCTGCACCCGACGGCGGCCGTGGCGGGGACCCCGACCGATGCCGCCCTCGATGCCATCCACCGGATCGAGCCGTTCGACCGCGGCCGCTACGCCGGCCCCGTCGGCTGGGTCGACGCGAACGGCGACGGCGAGTGGGCGATCGCACTGCGCTGCGCGCAGATCGGCTCGGCGCCCGATCGCCGGTTCGCGGCGTACAGCGACACGATCCCGATCATCGCCTACGCGGGCGCGGGCATCGTCGCCGGCAGCGACCCCGAGGCCGAGCTGCTCGAGACCCGGGTGAAGTTCCGCCCGATCGTGGACGCGCTGGCCTGACCCACGCCCCGCCCCGCGCCTCCGGCCTCCCCCAGCCTGCCCCCGGCCTCCCCCCGGTTGACTTGCGGCTCGTGCACGCGACACGCCGGGCGTTTCGCGCACAAGGCGCAAGTCAACGGAACAAGGGCTCCCCCGCGCACGGAGCGCGCGACGGATGCGACGGATGCGACGGGACGAGCGGCGAATGCGACGGATGCCACGGCCACGGCGGCAGTGCCAAGCGTGACATCGACCCGCTTTCGCCGACTTGCGCCTTGTGCACGCGACACGCCGGGCGTTTCGCGCACAAGGCGCAAGTCGACAGGGCAGGGGTTCCCGAGGGGCCGCGCGGGGGCGCGGGGGCGCGGGGGCGCGCGGGCGGGGAGGTCAGCTCGCGGCGAGCCGGGCTTGCTCGGCTTCGACGTCGAAGGTCGCGGCCGGCCACTGCGGATCGATCTCCTCGAGCGTCTCGAGGAGCAGCGCCTGCACTGCAAGCCGCGCGTACCACTTGCGATCGGCGGGGACGACGAACCACGGCGCCTCGGCGGTCGAGGTGCGCTCGATCGCGACCTGGTACGCGTCCATGTACGCCGGCCACAGCTCGCGTTCGTCGATGTCGCCGGGGTTGAATTTCCAGTGCTTGTCGGGCCGCTCGAGCCGCTCGGCGAGCCGTGCCTTCTGCTCGTCGGGCGACAGGTGCAGCATGACCTTGACGACGCGCGTGCCCGCAGCCGTCAGTCGCTTCTCGAAGTCGACGATCGCGCCGTAGCGCCGCTCGATCTCGTCGGCCGGCGCGAGTTCGCGCACCCGCCCGACGAGCACGTCCTCGTAGTGTGAACGATCGAACACGCCGATCATGCCCGGTTGGGGCGCACGCTTCTCGATCCGCCACAGGAAGTCGTGCGCGAGCTCTTCCGGCGTCGGCTTCTTGAATGCCGCGAGCTGCACGCCCTGCGGGTCGACCGAGCCGACGACGTGCCGGATGATTCCGCCCTTGCCGGCCGTGTCCATGGCCTGCAGCACGAGCAGCACGCTCGCGGGGCGCACGCGCCCGGAGGGCGTGGGGGCGGTGGCATTCGACCGGCTCTGCGCATACAGCCGCTCCTGGTACTCGTCGAGCTGGTCGGCGCCCGCGGCGAGATCGCGTTCGCCGGCGGATTTTCCCCCCGGATGCCCGGGGGTCGAGGCCGTATCCATGTCGGTAAGCCGGAATCCGGCACCGGCCCGCAGGATTTCGCGGGCATCCGAGGTCCAGTACTGCTGGCTCTTCGCGGTCATGCAGCCATTGTGGCGCGCCCCGCCGGGAATCGCTCAGCGAGCCAGCGGAACCTCGATGAGCTGGCGGCCGCCTGCCGGTGCCGTGAGCGCCTGATCCAGGGCCGAGCGGGTCGTGATCCGCTGGTACTCCCAGCCGTACGCGAGCGCGAGGTGCTCGAGGCGCGTCGTGTGCGGCGTGTAGAGCACGCGATTCATGGCGCCGGGCGACGCGACGGCCGCGACCTCGAGCCGATCGAAGATCGTGCCGCCGCCGTCGTTTCCGACGATGACCTGGATGCGCGGCTCGTCTTCCTCGGGCGGCAGCAGCAGCGCGCCGACGTCGTGCAGCAGCGCCAGGTCGCCCAGCAGCACGCGCGTGACGCCCGTCGCTCCCGTGTCCTGGCTCGCCAGCGCGATCCCCGTCGCGGTCGCGACGGTGCCGTCGATTCCGGCGAGCCCGCGATTGGCGTGCACGGGAACGCGCTTGCCGCCCAGCACCGCATCGGCGACGCGCACGAGCCGCGACGATCCGAACACGAGCCGGTCGTGCGGCCACGTCGCGCGCCAGACGGCGTCGACGAGGGCCTCGCGGTCGACCGGCGTGCGGATGACCTCGAGCTCCGCGGCGATCGCCCCGAGCCGGGATGCGGGCTCGGTCGACGCGAGACCCTCGGCGTCGGGTGCGGGCGGGGTCAGATCGACGGATGCCGCCCGCGATGCCCGCATCCATCTTCCGAGCCATTCGCGATCGGACTCTCCGGGCGCGAGGCTGATGCCGTCGACGGCGACGGTGGCGCCGTTGAGGTCGAGCGCTTCGCCCGGGCCGCGCACGGCGAGCACCTCGACATCGTCGCGGGACAGCAGCTCGCCGACCTCGCGCGACAGGGTCGGGTGCCCGAAGACGATGGCGCGCTCCACGCGTCCGCCGAGGTCAGGGGCGGCGAGCAGAGCGCGGTACCCGTGCACGAGGTGCCGCCCGAACCTCGCGCCGCTGACGATCTCGGCGACGAGAGGCCATCCCCCCTCGTGCGCGAGCTGCTCGGCGGCGTGCCCCGCGTCGGCGCCCGCCACGACGATCGTGCGGGGTCCGTGCTCGATGACGCGCGGCTCACCGGCGGGCACGGCGACCGGGCTCGCCGCCGCAGCGGCGCGCGGCTCGCCCGCGGCGACGACCGAATCGACCCACGCCGGCAGCGTGCCGGAAAGGGGTTCGCGGTACGGCAGGTTCAGGTGCACCGGTCCCGCGGACTGCTCGCCCGCACCGCGCGCCGCGGCGACGGCTTCGGCCGCGAGGGCGCTCAGCATGCGGGTCTGCGGTGCGTCTCCGACCGGATCGAGCGCGTCGGGCGTCGGCAGGTCGGCTTCCAGGCGCACGTGGTGCGCGAACATGCCGGGCTGGCGCGTGGTCTGGTTGGCGCCGATGCCGCGCAGCTCAGGGGGCCGGTCGGCCGTGAGCAGCAGCAGTGGCACACCGGCGTGGTCGGCCTCGAGGACGGCCGGCAGCAGGTTGGCGACCGCGGTTCCCGACGTGCAGACGACAGCCGCGGGCATCCCGGTCTCGCGCCCGATCCCGAGCGCCGTGAAGCCCGCCACCCGCTCGTCGATCCGCACGTGCAGCCGGATGACGCCGCGCTGTTCGAGGTCGGCCGCGACGAGGGCGAGCGCCTGCGAGCGCGAGCCGGGGCTTAGTACGACATGGCGCACGCCCTGGTCGATCAGTCCGCACAGCAGCGCCGCCGCGGCATCCGTCGCACAAGACGTCGAACCAGACGTCGCGCAAGACGTCGAACCAGACGCCACCGGCGTCTCGTCGGCCGACGCCACGGTCAGCCGACGGCCCCGCGCTGACCGAGCGAGTCGTCGTCTCCGTCGGAAGCGGGCGGCTCGGTCGTCGGGTCGGCGGTGCCGCCGATCGTCGGCGGCTGCTGCCACCGCGGGTCGTCGTCCTCGGAGTCGAGCAGAGCGAGCTCTTCCTCGAGGCGGCGGATGCGCTCGTCCTGATCGCTGACCGCGCCGAGGCGGCCGAGGAACTCGGGATCGTCGTCGGGTGCCTGGTAGACCCGGACCGCCGAGCGGCGCACGCGGCCGACGGCGAGCCACAGGATACCGCCGAGCACGGGAATCAGCACGACGATCGCGATCCAGGCGGGCTTGCTCACTCCGCGGTGGCGGGTCGGCGGCTGCACAGCACAATCCACGATGGTGAAGATCCAGAAGGCCGCCACCACCGGGATGAGAATGAACAGGGCCCGGACCACGTCTCCATCCTAGGCGTGCTCTCTGGAGGAGGGCTGGACACGGCCTCGCCTACGATGGAAGGCGTGAAAGCACGGTCGATCGTCCTCTACACGGTGCTCAGGCTGCTCGCCTTCCTCGTGCCCTTCGGCCTGCTCATGCTCATTCCGCTGTTCCGCGAGTACTACTGGCTCGCGGCCATCTTCGCCGCGCTCATCGGGCTCAGCCTGTCGGTGCTGTTCCTGCGCCGGCCGCTCGCCGACGTCACTTCCGATCTCGCGCAGCGGCGCGCCGAACGGCAGACCGGCACGACCGACGAAGAGATCGAAGACGCCGCGATCGACGACGATCCCGAGCGCTGAGCCTCAGCCGAGGAACGCCCACATCAGGAAGGCGCCGTAGCCGACCGACGTGAGCGACGTCAGGGCGAGGGCGACGACGAGTTCGCGCGGATCGCGATAGGTCCACACGATCAGGATCGCGGGCAGCGCCGCGAGCAGTGCGAGCAGCGAGAGCCACGCGATCGGGTAGAACAGCGCGAGGAACGCCGCGATGAGGAACGGCGCGATCACGAAGACGGTGAACAGCACCCGCGTCGCCGTCCGCCCGATGAGCACCGTGAGCGTGCGCTTGCCGGCCGCCCGGTCCTGGTCGATGTCGCGCAGATTGTTCGCCAGCAGCACGGCGCACGCGAGCAGGCCCGCCGCGACGGCGCCGAACCAGGCCTCCTGGGGCAGCGCCAGGGCCTGCACCCAGGTCGTGCCGAGCGTCGCGACGAGACCGAAGAAGACGAAGACGAAGACCTCGCCCAGCGCCGCGTAGCCGTACGGCCGCTTGCCCCCCGTGTAGAACCACGCCGCGACGATGCACGCCACGCCCACGGCGAGGAGCCACCACTGCTGCGTGCGGATCGTCACGGCCAGGCCCGCGATCGCCGCGATCGCGAAGAAGACGAGTGCGACCGTGAGCACGGTGCGCGGCTTCGCCTTGCGGGCAGCGGTCAGTCGGGCGGGACCCACGCGGTGGTCGTCGGTGCCGCGGATGCCGTCGCTGTAGTCATTGGCGTAGTTGACGCCGATCTGCAGCGACACCGCGACGATGAGGCAGCACAGGGCGATGACCCAGTGGAATTCGTCGACGACGAGCATCGCCGCCCCCGTACCGATGAGGATCGGGGTGATCGCGAGCGGCAGGGTGCGCAGACGTGCGGCACCGATCCAATCGCGGAGCGTCGCCGGTTCGACCTTGCGGGGGTCGCCCTGCTCACGCGACTTCTGCGGGTTGCCGCGCACGTTCTGCTTCTTGGATGCCGGACGCTTGCGCTTCTTGCTCGAGGTGCCTGCCACGACTGGCCATCCTAGTCAGCCGAGCGCGGCGACGGCGCGGCGGATCGCCTCTCGATCGGGCTTGCCCGACGGCAGCGCCGCGATCTCGTCGACGAGCACGAGCCGCGCCGGTCGCGCGTGCGCGCCGATCTCGGCGCCGACCGCGGCACGCGCTTCGTCGAGCTGTGTCGACTCGCTGCGCCGCAAGGCCTCACCGCGCGCGGTGACGATGACGGATGCCTCACCCCAGCGCTCGTCGGGAACCCCGACGACGACGGCTGAAGCGAGGCCGGGCACGGTCCGCACGATCCGCTCGACCCGATCGAGCGAGATGTTCAGGCCCCCCGAGACGATGACGTTGTCGATGCGGCCGCGCACGCGCAGCACGCCGTCGTCGAGGACGCCCGCGTCGCCTGTCCGGTACCACCGGGTGCCGGCGTCGTCCCGCACGAAGACGGCGTCGGTCAGCTCGGAGTCGCCCAGGTACCCGTCGGCGAGGGTCGGTCCGGCCACCTGCACTTCGCCGCGCTCGATCCGCAGCGCCACACCGCGCAGGCGCCGGCCGTCGTAGACGCATCCGCCGCTCGTCTCGGTCGAGCCGTACGTGCGAGTGATGCGCGCGCCCGCCGTCTCGGCGCGTTCGAGCGTGACGGGCGGGAGCGCCTGCCCGCCCACGAGGATCCGCTCGAACGAGCGCAGTGCCGCGAGCACATCGGCATCGTGCTCGGCAGCGTCGAGCAGCGTCGTCAGCTGCGCCGGCACGAGCGAGGTGAAGGTCGGCACCCGCCGGCCGCCCTCGCTCGAGGCCATCGTGAGGGCGGCCGCGGTGAACGCGCGCGGCGAGAATGTGCCCGAGAGGATCGCCGGTTCGCGGTCGGCGACGATCGACCGCACGAGCACCTGCAGCCCCGCGACGTAGCCCGCCGGCAGCGCCAGCAGCCACGCTCCGTCTCCGATCCGGTCGGCGGTCGCGAGCGCGCTCGCCGTGAGGGCGTCGCGGCTCAGCGCGACGCTCTTGGGCACGCCCGTGGATCCTGAGGTCGTCACGACGACGGCGGTGCCCGCCCGCACATCGATGGGCATCGCCCCCACATGCCCGATCCCGAGCGCGGGTCCTGCCCCGTGCAGCGCGACACGCAGCGCCCGCATCAGATCGCGCGGGTCGTCACCGGTGACGGGTTCGAGTCGCATCAGTAGTGATACGGGTACGGCGACCAGTCGGGTTCGCGCTTCTCGAGGAACGCGTCGCGGCCTTCGGCTCCCTCGTCGGTGCCGTACGCGAAGCGCGTCGTCTCACCGGCGAACAGCTGCTGCCCGACGAGCCCGTCGTCGGGCAGGTTGAACGCGTACTTGAGCATGCGGATCGCCGTGGGCGACTTCGACAGGATCGTGCGCGCCATCGCGATCGCCTCGCGCTCGAGCTCGGCGTGCGGCACGACGCGGTTGACGGCGCCCATCTCGTAGGCGCGCGCGGCGGAGTACTCCTCGGCGAGGAAGAACACCTCACGGGCGATCTTCTGCCCGACCTGCCGGGCCATGTAGGCCGAGCCGTATCCGGCGTCGAACGAGCCCACGTCGGCGTCGGTCTGCTTGAAGCGGCCGTGCTCGGCCGATGCGATCGACAGGTCGCACACGATGTGCAGGGAGTGCCCGCCGCCGGCCGCCCACCCCGGGATGACCGCGATGACGACCTTCGGCATGAAGCGGATGAGCCGCTGCACCTCGAGGATGTGCAGCCGCCCCGCGCGACCGGGGTCGGCGACGGCGGCCTCGTCGTCGGAGTACTTGTATCCGTCCTTGCCGCGGATGCGCTGATCGCCGCCCGAGCAGAACGCCCACCCGCCGTCTTTCGGGCTCGGCCCGTTGCCGGTCAGCAGAACGGCGCCGATGCGCGGATCCTGCCGTGCCGTGTCCAGCGCCCGGTACAGCTCGTCGACCGTGTGCGGCCGGAACGCGTTGCGAACCTCGGGACGATCGAAGGCGATCCGCGCGATGCGCCCGTCTTTCGACACATGCGCCGTGACATCGGTGTAAGCGTCGGCGCCGGGTGCCGGCATCCATTCACGCTCGTCGAACAGCTCAGAGACCATGGGTTTCACCTTACGGCGACGGATGCCGCGACTCACGCGCCGTTCTTGGCGTCACGCCAGCGCAGCCACGACCGGACGAGGCCGAAGTCGTAGTCGGGCCCGGCGAATCCGAGCGTGAACATGCGCGTGCCGGCGTCGTAGAGGGCGTCGGCGACGTCTTCATCGCGGCGCTCCAATTCGTTGGAGACGACGAGGTTCGACGTGTCCCGGCCCTCCTCCTCGGCCCACCGGTCGATGACGGAGAGCTTGTGCGGCATCTCTTCGGGCGCGACGAAGCTGTGCCAGATGTCGGCGTGCCGGGCGACGAGGCGCAGGGTCTTCTGCTCGCCCTTCCCGCCGATCATGATCGGGATGCGGCGCGTCGGCGCCGGGTTGAGCTTCGCCCAGCGCGCCTCGATGCGGGCGAGCCCGTCGGCGAGGTCGTTCAGGCGCGTGCCGGGGGTGCCGAACTCGTAGCCGTACTCGTCGTAGTCGCGCTGGAACCATCCCGCGCCCGTCCCGAAGATGAACCGGCCCTCGCCGCCCTTGGCCGAGATGTGGTCGATCGTGCGGGCCATGTCCGCCTGCAGGTCGGGGTTGCGGTAGCTGTTGCAGTTGACCAGCGACCCGAACTCGACGCGCTCGGTCTGCTCGGCCCACGCGCCGAGCATCGTCCACGATTCGAAGTGGAGGCCGTCGGGCTCCCCGCGCAGGGGGAAGAAGTGATCCCAGTTGAACAGGACGTCCACGCCCATGTCCTCGAGGCGGCGGACCGCGTCGCGCAGGTCGGGGTAGGTGACGTGCTGGGGCTGCAACTGCACGCCCAGCCGGACCGGAGTGTCGAAGAGCATGTGCCTCAGCCTACGTCCGCCGCCTCACGGGCGAGGTCAGCGCGAGCGACGGGCCTTGAGGAAGGCGTCGATCGCATCCCACACCGCGATGCCGACGATTCCGAAGCCGAAGATCACCGCGATGATCGTCGTGACGGTCTCGCCGTCATCGGGCACGAAGGTCGGGAAGAACTCGGGGTTGAGCAGGCGATCGGTGAGCAGCAGCCACACCGCCGGCACGACGATCGCGAGGTTGAGCACGACGTTGATCGTCGCCAGTCGCGTGTCCCATCGGCCTCGCGCGTAGACCGCGATCGCGAGCAGGGCCTCGAGGGCGATCAGCAGCAGAAGCACGGCGATCCCCACCGGCCAGAGGTCGGGCGCGAGGAACGACACCCAGCCCCCGCCGTCCGCGAAGTAGACGACGCCGACGAAGTGGTCCCACAGCACCGCGCCGGCCATGACCGCGAGCAGCACGAGCGAGGCGACGAGATCGCTGAGCGTCGCGCCGCGTTCGCGGGGCTCGGGCAGCCGATCGAGGGTCCACTCGCCGACGAACCCGACATCGGCGCCGCGGGCGGCGCGCTCGACGATGAAGAAGACGAGCGTCGTCCAGAACGCGATGTGCACGATGCTGCCCATGAGCACGGCCCACGCCGTGCCGAAGATCTCGCCGACAGGCTCTTGCGCGAGCGACATGCCGAGCGTCGTGCCGACGACGGCGCACGCGGGCACGATCGCCCACAGGAGCTTGAGCAGGCGCCACCACGTGAGGTAGTACCGCGGCCCGATGAGGAACAGCGGCCGGTCGGTGTAATCGGCGGCGAGCTTGTCGGGATCGCCGAGCTCGGTGAGCACGGCGTGCTCCGCATCGTCGCGCGCCAGGCCCTCGTCGAGGCGGGCGTCGATCTGATCGTCGATGGAGGCGCGGAGCTCGGCGGCCAAGTCAGCGCGCTGCTTCTCGGGCACCGTGCGCATCGCGGCGTCGATGTAGCGGTCGGTCAGGGTCATGGCGTTCATGAGTCCTCCTGAGGGAGCCCCTCGATCGCGGCGGCGATCGAGCGGAAGTCGTCGGTGAGAGTGGCGAGCAGACGCGCGCCGGCGTCGCTCGTGCGGTAGAACTTGCGGGGCCGAGCCTCGTCGGTGTTCCACTCGCTCGTCAGATGCCCCTGCTTCTCCAGCCGGCGCAGGAGCGGGTACAGCGTGTTCGCATCCGTGTCGAAGCCCCGGGATCGCAGCTCTTCGAGCAGGCCGTAGCCGTAGCCGGGCTGTTCGAGCAGGCGCAGACAGGCCAGCACGACCGTGCCGCGCCGCAGCTCCTGCCGGTGCGTCTCGAGGGCTTCCGTTTCGCTCACGCCTGACACGATACCGTGTGACACACACTATTGGCAAGAGCACATCATTGTTCACGGTGTCGACGTCGAGAACTCCGGATGAATCCGCACATCGGCCCGACAACTCCGGAGGAACCGGCACATCGAGGGCCCAAACCGGGCGTCCTCAAAGAAAGTCCGGAGTTGTCGACGCTCCTCGCGGCAGGATGGGGGCATGACCCCGCCTCCCCTCGCCGACATCCTCGCGAACGCGCACGTCGTATCCCTGCCGCTCGCGACACGCTTCCGCGGGATCGACGTGCGCGAGGCCGTCGTTCTCGAGGGACCCGAGGGGTGGACGGAGTTCTCGCCCTTCGCCGAGTACGACGACGCCGAGGCCGCGACGTGGCTCGCCGCGTCGATCGACTACGGGTGGCAGCGGCAACCGGCGCCGCGGCGCGACCTCGTGCCGGTCAACGCCACGGTGCCGGCCGTTCCCGCCGCGTCGGTCGGCGGCGTCCTCGCCCGCTTCGACGGCTGCCGCACCGCCAAGGTCAAGGTCGGCGGCGAGAGCACACTGGCCGACGACATCGCGCGCGTCGCGGCCGTACGCCAGGCGCTGGGGCCCGAGGGCCGCATCCGCGTCGACGCGAACGGCGCGTGGAACATCGACGAAGCCGAGCGCGCGATCCACGCCTTCGCCGAATACGACCTCGAGTATGCCGAGCAGCCGTGCGCGACTTTGGACGAGCTCGCGGAACTGCGCCGGCGCGTGGCCTACATGGGCATCCCGATCGCGGCCGACGAGAGCGTCCGCAAGGCCGAAGACCCCCTCGCCGTCGCCCGCGCGGGCGCGGCGGACCTGCTCGTCGTCAAGGCGCAGCCGCTCGGCGGCGTGCGCCGGGCGCTCGACATCGTCGAGGCCGCGGGGCTGCCGGCCGTCGTCTCGAGCGCGCTCGACACCTCGATCGGGCTCGCGATGGGCGTCGCCCTCGCCGCCGCCCTGCCCGAGCTCGACTACGACTGCGGGCTCGGCACGGCGTCGCTCCTCACGGCCGACGTGGTCGCCGCCCCGCTCACTCCGCGCGGCGGGTCACTGCCGGTCGGGCGCGTGAGCGCCGACCCCGCCCTGCTCGCCGAGCACGCGGCATCCGCCGAGCGTCGGGCGTGGTGGCTCGATCGTGTGGAGCGCTGCCACACGCTACTCGCGGCGCGCTGACCCGGCACGCCCCGGCCGCACCGCCACACCCTGCTCGAGGCGCGCTGACCCGGCGCACCCCGGCCGCACCGCCACGCGCGCAGGGCGCCGACGGCTCCCGCGTCAGGCGGGTTCGACGAGCGCTGTCGCGAGGTTCGCGGTGCGCTCGTTGACGAGTGCGCACATCGCCGTGAAGTCGAGGCCGGCCATGACGGCGTAAGCCGCCGTGTCCTCCCACTGCTGCAGGATCAGCTGGGCGAAATCGCGCTCGGGCAGCCGCAGCGTCAGCCCGTACCGGGCGCTGAGTTCGGCGATGACGCCGGCGACGCGCTCGACCAGGCCCGCCTGCCACGCGAGATACGCCGTCGCGAGGGCCGCGTCGCGCATGGCGCGCGTGCGGATCTCGCTCGTGAGCAGAATGCCCATCTTCTCGTCGATCGCGACGTCGAGCACGCGCTGCACGATGTCCGCCGGAGTGAACTGCTCGCCCGTCTCACTCAACTCGGCGATGCGGGCCGTGACGAGGTCGATCTTCTGCTCCGCGACGCGCTCGGTGAGCGCGAGCATGAGCTCGTCCTTGGTCTCGAAGTTCGAATAGAAGGCTCCGCGGCTGAAGCCGGCGCGCTCGCAGATGACTTCGACGGATGCCGCATCCACGCCGACTTCGGCGAACACCTGTGCGGCGGCGTCGAGGAGCTTCTGCCGGGTCGCCTCGCGGCGACGCGTGACGGTCACATCGCTCATGCGCATCCTCCTCGGGCCATCTTCACACGGGCCGCCCAGCTTGAGAGCCTCGGCACACCTTACGATACATTCGTGTATCCGATACAGCACTGTATCCACCCCGCCTGAACCCACGAAGCCGGAGACGCTGTGTCGACTCTTCTGTACTCGCTCGGCCGCTGGTCGTACCGCCACCCTTGGCGCGTCCTCGTCGCCTGGATCCTGCTGCTCGGCATCGCCGGCGGTGGAGCGCTCGCGTTCAGCAAGGGCACCGACAACGCCTTCACGATCCCGGGCACCGAGTCCCAAGCCGGCCTCGAGCAGCTCGAACGCACCTTCCCGCAGGTGAGCGGCACGAGCGCACAGCTCGTCGTGGTGGCCGCCGACGGCGATCGGGTCGTCGACGGCGCATACGCCGACGCGATCACGGCCGCCGTGACCGAATTCGGCGCGATCGACGAGATCCTCGGCGTCACCGATCCGTTCGACGAGATGATCTCGGGCCTCGTGAACGACGACGAGAGCGCCGCCATCATCCGCCTGCAGTTCGACGGCCAGGCCACCGATGTCTCCCCCGAGACCACGGCACAACTCACCGACGTCGCCGACGCGCTCGCGGAGGGTCTGCCCGCCGGCTCCGAGGTGGCTCTGGGCGGAGACCTCTTCTCGGTGTCGGTGCCCGGCCTCACCGTCACCGAGCTCGTCGGCGTGCTGATCGCGCTGCTCGTGCTGATGGTGACCTTCCGCTCCTTCCTCGTCGCGGGCCTCCCCCTCGCCACGGCGCTCGTGGGCGTGGGCCTGTCGATGGCCCTCATCCTGCTCGCCACGGCCGTCGCCTCGGTCTCGTCGACGACGCCGCTCCTGGCCCTCATGCTGGGACTCGCGGTCGGCATCGACTACGCCCTGTTCATCGCCGCGCGACATCAGGATCAGGTGCGCGGCGGCATGGATCCCGAGGAGTCCGTCGCCCGCGCGACCGGCACGGCGGGATCGGCCGTCGTCTTCGCCGGTGTCACGGTGCTCATCGCGCTCGTGGGCTTGAGCTTCGCGAACATCCCGTTCCTCACGACGATGGGCATCGCCGCATCCGTCGCCGTCGCCATCTCGGTCGCCGTCGCGGTCACGCTCACGCCCGCCCTGCTCGGCTTCGTCAAGGGTCGCGTGAAGGGACGGATGCCGCGCCGCGCACCCGCCCGATCGTCGCGGCCTCGCCGCGGATTCGCGACCCGCTGGGTCACGGGGGTGACGCGGCATCCCGTGATCACGACCGTGGCCGTCGTCGTCGGGCTCGGCGTCCTCGCGATCCCCGCGGGAAGCCTCGCGCTCGCGCTGCCGAACGCCGGCGTGCAGCCGGCCGCCTCGCAGGCGCGGCAGAGCTACGACCTGACGGCGGAGCAGTTCGGGCCGGGCTTCAACGGCCCGCTCATCCTGACCGGCACGATCGTCACGTCGACCGATCCCCTCGGGCTCATGGAGGATCTCGCCGCCGAGATCGAGCGGGTGCCCGGCGTCGCCGAGATCGCCCTGGCAACCCCGAACGAGACGGCCGACACCGGCATCATCCAGGTCGTGCCCGAGACGGCGCCCGATGCACCCGAGACCGCACAGCTCGTGCGCGACATTCGCGCCGAGGCCGATCGCCTCTACGACGAATACGGCATCGATCTGACCGTGACGGGCTTCACCGCCGTCGCGATCGACATCTCGGACCGTCTCGGTGCGGCCCTCCTGCCGTTCGGGATCTTCGTCGTCGGACTTTCGTTCATCCTGCTCATGATCGTCTTCCGCTCGATCGCCGTGCCGCTCACCGCGACCCTGGGGTACCTGCTGTCCGTGCTCGCCGCGTTCGGCGTCGTCGCGGCCGTCTTCGAATGGGGCTGGTTCGCCGACCTGCTGCACGTCGCCCGGGTCGGCCCGGTCATCAGCTTCATGCCGATCGTCCTGATGGGCGTGCTGTTCGGCCTCGCGATGGACTATCAGGTGTTCCTCGTCTCGCGCATGCGCGAGGACTACGTGCACGCCTCGCGCGCCCGCAAGGGTCGCGCCGACCGGCTCACCGCGGTCGGTGCGGTGCGGTCGGGGTTCACCGCCTCGGCACGCGTCGTCACCGCGGCGGCGCTCATCATGTTCGCCGTCTTCGCGGCATTCGTGCCCGAAGGGGACTCGTCGATCAAACCGATCGCGCTCGGTCTCGCCGTCGGCATCGCGGTCGACGCGTTCCTCGTGCGCATGACCCTGATCCCGGCGCTCATGGCGCTGCTCGGCGACAAGGCCTGGTGGATGCCGCGCTGGCTCGACCGGCTGCTGCCCCACTTCGACATCGAGGGCGAAGCGGTCGAGCGCGAGCTCGCCCTCGCGGACTGGCCCGAGCCCGCCACGACGGCTGCCGTCGTCGGCGAGCGCGTCACGGTGCGCGCCGAGACCGGCCGCACGGCGGGCGAGGTCGTTCTGTACGACGACGCATCGTTCCGCGTCGAGCCCGGCGGGACCCTGCTGGCCACGGGCGACCCGCGCGCAGCGCGAGCCTTCGCGCTCACGGTGGCGGGCCGTCTCACCCCGAGCGACGGGCGCCTGCGCGTCGCCGGCCATCTGCTGCCCGGCCGCGGCGCGTGGGTGCGCGCGCACGTCGGCGTCGCACTGCTCGCCGACGCGGACGACCCCGTGCGCGAGGTCCGCCGCGCGCTGCGCGGACGCACGCAGCTGGTCGTCATCGACGGGCTCGACGCCCTCGACGCCGCCGCGCGCGACCAGGTCGCGGCATTGCTGCGGGATGCCGCCGGCTCCGCCCGCACGGCGCTCACCGTCGTGGCGACCGCACGATCCGAGGGTCCTGCCCTCGCCCTCCTCGCCGACGCCCATCGGCCCGACCTGACCACTCTCGCTCTGCGTGCCGGAGCGCGCACGGCGACCGCAGAGGTGACCTCATGACACTCCACGCCCCGATCGAACGCGCTCGCTCGCGCCGCCCCGTGACCTGGCTCACGCTGCTCGGCGTGCTCCTGCTGCCCGTCATCATCGGCGGCATCCTCGTCGCGGCGCTCTACAACCCCGTCGAGCGGCTCGACGGGCTGCAGGCCGCCGTCGTGAACGAGGACCAGGCCGTCACGATCGACGACCAGCTCGTGCCGCTCGGCCGGCAACTGACCGCGGGGCTCGTCGAGGGCTCCGACGACCAGCCCTCGAACCTCTCCTGGACGATCTCGAACGCCGACGATGCCCGCGAGGGACTCGCCGACGGCACGTACGCGGCCGTCATCACGATCCCGTCGAACTTCTCGGCCGCGGCGACCTCGACCCGCCCCGGTGAGACGCCCGAGCGAGCGACGATCGAAGTGCAGACGCCCCCGGACAGCCTCATCGTCGACGACGCCATCACGGCGCAGGTGGCCTCGGCTGCGGCATCCGTCATGGGAGAGCAGCTCTCGACGGTGTATCTCGAGAACGTCCTGCTCGGCTTCACGACCCTCGGCGACCAGCTCGGCGACGCAGCGTCGGGTGCGACGCAGCTCGCGGACGGCGCGACCCAGGCGTCTGACGGAGCGTCCCAGCTCGCCGACGGGATGCCGCAGCTCGCCGACGGGGCGACGGGACTCGCGTCGGGAGCAACGGCACTGCAGCAGGGGCTCGGGCAGCTCGGGACCGGCGCCCGGGACGCCGCGACCGGCGCGAGCCGGCTGGCGGCCGGTGTCGATGCCGGTGCGGCTGAGCTCGAGGCCACGGGCATCGTGCCGGCCGAACTCACGAGCGTCGCGAACGGCGCGGCCACGGCGACGGGAATGGCCGCGACGAGCGCGGGCGAGGCGGCGGCGAGCCTGCAGACCCTCGCGGCTTCGTGCACGCAGTCCGCGGAGTTCTGCGCGCAGCTCGCCGATGCCGCGCTGTCCGCGGGCACGGCATCCGTGATCCTCACCGGCGACGGCACGCAGGCGAACCCCGGCGCTGTCGCGCTCACGCAGTACACGTCCGGCGGTCTCGCGCAGCTCGCCCAGCAGGCGCCCGCCCAGCTCGCCGGTCAGCTGCGCACGATCTCGACGAACGTCGCTTCGCTCGGCGGAGGCGTCGCCCAGCTCGCCGGCGGCATCGACCAGTCGGCGGCAGGCGCGGGGCAGCTCGCCTCGGGCGCCTCGCAGCTCGCGGGCGGCATCGACGAGGCGGGAACCGGCGCGATCTCGCTCGCCGACGGCGTGCAGCAGCTCGCCGACGGCACCGACGAGCTCGCGACCGGGCTCGGGACCGCGGTCGACGAGGTTCCGACCTACACCGAGGCCGAGGCGGCGAGCCTCGCCGAAGTCGTCGCGAACCCCGTCCGAGCCGACGGGGTGGGCACATCGATCTTCGGCGCGTCGGCGATCCCGCTGCTCGCGATGCTCGCGCTGTGGTTCGGCGGACTGGGCACCTTCATCGCCCTCCAGGCCGTCTCGCGCCGGGCGCTCTCGGCTCGCGAGTCGTCGGCGACGCTCGCGCTGCGGGCGTTCCTTCCGGCGGCCGCGCTCGGCGCCGCGCAGGGCGTCCTCGTCGCGGGCGTCGTGCAGCTCGCCGCCTCGTACGACTGGGGTCAGTGGTGGACGTTCGCGGGCGTCGCGGTCGTCGCCGGCATCGCCTTCGCCGCCGTCAACCAGGCGCTCGTGGCCGTGTTCGGCGGAGCCGGACGCTGGATCTCGGCTCTCGTCGGTGTGCTCGCCGTCGCGACCGGGGTCGTCTCGACCGTGCCCGGTGCCCTGTCGGGCATCGCCGCGCTGCTGCCGACCGCCCCCGCATACAACGGCATGGTCGCCGCGCTCACCTCGGCCGAAGGGCTCGGCGCAGGCTGGGCCGGGCTCCTGGTCTGGGCCGTGCTGGCCTTCGGCGCGACCGTCCTCGCGGTCGTCCGCCGTCGCACGACGAGCGCTCGCGCGCTGTTGAAGGCCTCGCCCGCGATCGCCTGACCGCCGCGACGGCGCGCGTGCCCGCGGCATCCCCCGATCAGTTCGTTTGCCCCAGGCATTCCACGATCAGCTCGTTTGCCCCAGGCATTCCACGATCAGTCCGCTCGCCCCAGGCATTCCACGATCAGTTCGTTTGCCCCACATCGCTCCCGCGTGCCCGATGCACCGACTGTTCGAGGCAAATGAACAGGACTCCCGCTCGTTCACTTGCCTCACATGGATGCTGCAGCCCAGTGACGTCGACAGTCTGAGGCAAACGAACGACCCGCTCGACGAACGACCCGCTCGACGAACGACCCGCTCGACGAACGACCGGGGAACAGCCGGGGAACAGCCGGGGAACAGCCGAGGGGGTCAGCTCAGGCCGGAGTAGGCGTGCAGCCCCTTGAAGAACATGTTCACGATCGTGAAGTTGAACACGACGGCCGTGAAGCCGATGATCGACAGCCACGCCGACCGCGTACCGCGCCAGCCGCGCGTCGCACGCGCGTGGATGTAGCCCGCGTAGAGCACCCAGATGACGAAGGTCCACACTTCCTTCGTGTCGAAGCCCCAGTAGCGGCCCCACGCGTCGTTGGCCCAGATCGAGCCGGCGATGAGGGTGAACGTCCAGAAGATGAAGCCGAGGATCGCGAACCGGTAGGCGAGCGTCTCGAGCGTGTCGGCATTCGGCAGCGTGCGCAGGAACCCCGGTCCGGTCTTGCCGGGATCGCCGGATGCCGCCGCAGCGGCCGTGAGCCGCTCGCGCCGCGCCTGCATCAGCTGCGTGATCGACAGGCCGAAGGCGAGGCCGAACAGGGCCGTCGCCAGCGACGCGACGAAGACGTGGATGACGAGCCAGACCGACTTGAGCGGGTCCATCAGCGGCACGACCTCGACATAGAACCCGAGGGTCGCACCTCCGAGCAGCACGACGACGAGGCCCGTGATGAAGGTGCCGAGGAAGCGCAGGTCGTACCGGAACAGCGCGACGAGGTACACCCCGATGATGAGGCACGTGCCGGTCAGCGCGAACTCGTACATGTTCGACCACGGCACCCGTTCGGCCGCGATGCCGCGCGTCACGGCGCCCGCCGTCTGGAAGAGGAAGCCCAGCACCGTGAGCGACGTGCCGATGCGCGCCCACAGCATGCGGGGTCGCTGCGACACGGGCGCCTCGATGGTCGCCGTCGCCGACGCGCGCCCGGACCCGGCGTACCCCGCTCCCACCAGTTCGCGTGCGGCATCGTGCGATGCCACGGTCGAGGCCGAGCGGCGTGCCAGGTCGACGGCGTAGGCGATGAACGCGAGAGCGTAGATCGCGATGGCCGTCCAGACCAGGAGCACCGAGACCGAATCGAGGCTGAGCATGGCGTCGGACATGACTCTCAGTCTACGTGCGCCGCGGATGCCGCATCCCGGCCGGGGCCTCGCTGTGCGAGCGCGGCGGAGTGGCGTTCGGCGACCTCGTCGACCGCCGTCGTGAGGGTCGGATCCTCGCCGCGCGCGAGACCGGCGTACTCGATGCGCAGCGTCTGACCGTCGGGACGGACCTTGACCCAGACGCGACGGCGCGGCACGAACAGCGCCGTGAGCAGACCCAGCGTCGCCAGGACGGCGAACACGAGCACCCACGTCGCCGACGCGTCGCGATGGATCGACAGCGACACGTAGCGTTGCACCGACCCGTCATAGCCTTCGGCGCCCTCGGGCGCGGCGTTCTCGAACGTGAGCGTGCCGAGGCCGTCCGGAAGATCGACGGTCTCCCCCGGCGCGATCTCGATCGAGTCGCCGTTCGTGCGCCCCGCGAGCTCCTCCATCTCGGACGTGTCCAGCGTGTACACCGACCGCGGGACACCGTCGTTGATGCCGAGGTCTCCCTGGTAGACCTCGAGGGTCACGACGGGGTTGATCAGCGCGGGGTAGCTCGACGTGAAGGCGCCCGAGAGCAGCTCCACCTGCGTCGGGTAGAAGAACCCGACGAGGCCGATCTGCTCGGGCAGCCCGTCGGGCACCTTGATGACGCCGAGCGATGTCATGGCGGCGTCCTGCGGCAGGAACGGCACCGCCTCGGAGAAGACGACCTCGCCGTCGGCGTCGCGGATCGTCAGGGCCGGGGCGTAGCCGTTGCCCATCAGGTAGATGCGGTCGCCGGCCATGTCGAGCGGGTGGTTGACCCGCACTTCGACGGGGTGCGGGTCGCCGTCGACCTGCTGCGCCGTCAGGTTCGCGACGAAGTCGCCGGCCTGACCGCCGCCCTGCTCGCCCGAGGGGATGTAGGTCACATCGAACCGGTCGAGCGTGAGCGCGTAGGGGGTCAGGCCGTCGGCGTCGACGAAGCGTCCCGGGTTGAACGAGGTGTAGTCCAGCAGGGTGTTGACGAAGGTGCGGCCCTCGATGATGACGGTCTGTCCCGTGTACGTGAAGCCTCCCCCGATCCCGACGGCCAGCAGCACGCCGACGAGAGACGAGTGGAAGACGAGGTTGCCCGTCTCGCGCAGGTAGCCGCGTTCGGCCGAGACCGACGGCACACCGCGCGTGTCGTACCGCTGCACGCGGTAGCCGCTCTTGCGCAGCTGCTCCTCGGCGAGGTCGACGGCGACGGATGCCGCATCCGCGGCGTCCGCACCGGCAGCCAGGTCGACCGTGCTCACGCGGTGCGCGGCGAGGCGCTCGAGCCGCGCGGGCGTGCGCGGCGGGCGCGAGCGCATCGCCTTCCAGTGGTGCTTCGTGCGCGGGATGACGCACCCGATGAGCGAGACGAACAGCAGGATGTAGATCGCCGAGAACCAGGGCGACGTGTACACGTCGAACATGCTCAGGTTGTCGAGGACCGGGGCGAGGTCGGGATTGTCGGTGTAGTACTGCGTGACGCCGTTGGGGTCGGCGCTGCGCTGCGGCACGAGCGAGCCCGGCACGGCGGCGATCGCGAGCAGCAGCAGCAGCACGAGGGCCGTGCGCATCGAGGTCAGCTGCCGCCAGATCCAGCGCATCCAGCCGACGACGCCGAGCGACGGCTGCTGGATGTCGGTCGACGCGGCATCCGCGTGATCGGCGGGGCGCAGCGTGCCCTCGACGGGCGAATCCGACACGTCAGAGGATCGTCGGGACACTCTGGAACACCCCCTGTAGCTGAGCCATCCACATCGACCACACGCCCGTCACCATGAGCAGCCCGACGAGGATCAGCAGGACGCCGCCGATGATGTTGACGGTGCGGATGTGGCGGCGCAGGAACGACACCGAGCGCGTCGCCCAGCCGAACCCGAGCGTGAGCAGCACGAACGGGATGCCGAGACCGAGCGAGTACGCGAGCCCGAGGAGCGCTCCGCGTCCGGCCGACGCGGCGTCGAAGGACATGTTCAGGATGACGGCGAGCGTCGGCCCGATGCACGGGGCCCAGCCGATGCCGAGCGCGAGGCCGAGCAGCGGCGCCCCGACGAGCCCGATGTTCCCGCGCACCTGCGGGCGCGCGATGCGCTGCGCAAATCCGAACACGCCGATGAAGACGAGACCGAGGAGGATCACGACGACGCCCAGGATGCGCGTGATGACATCAGCGTACTGCAGGAAGAAGATCCCGACCGTGCCGGCGAAGAAGTTCAGCGCCATGAACACGACCGCGAACCCCGCGATGAACAGCAGCACGCCCGCGAGCAGTCGGCCGCGCGGGGGTGCGGCATCCGCTTCGGTCTCCGTTGCTGTCCGGAGTGCGCCGTCTTCGGCGCGAGGCGTCGGGCGGGGGCGGCGCGGCGCGGCGGCGCCGGCGATGAAGCCGAGGTAGCCCGGCACGAGCGGCAGGACGCACGGTGAGAGGAACGAGATGAGACCGGCGAGGATCGCGATCGGCACGGCGACGAGCAGCGAGCCGTCGGCGACGGCGGCGGCCGGGTTCACGCTTCTCCGATGGCGTCGCGCACGAGCGACCGCAGGATCGACTCCTCTTCGACGATGCCGATGACCCGTGCCGCGACGCGACCCTCGCGGTCGAGCACGAGGGTGACGGGCACGGCGCTCAGCGGAGTCTGCCCCGCGAAGGCGAGCTTGATCGAGCCGTCTTCGGTCGTCAGGACGCTCGGATAGCCGACGCCGTACGTGTCGGCGAACGCGCGCGAGGCCTCGGCGCCGTCGTACAGGTTGATGCCGAGGAAGTTCACCCCGTCGACCTGGAACTCCTCGTGCACGGCTTCGAGCACGGGCGCTTCGACCCGGCAGGGCGCGCACGCCGCGTACCAGAAGTTCACGACGAGCACGTCGCCGCGGTAGTCGTCCGATGTCGTCGTGCCGCCCGTGTCGAGCACACCCTCGAAATCGATGGGCTCCGTCCGCTCGTCGACGGGGATCTCGTCGACGCGGAAATCGCCCGAGATGTAGCCCTTGTTGCTGCCCTCGCGGTACTGCTCCGCGAGCGGGTCCTGCGTGCACGCGGCCAAGGACGCCGTGAGCGTCAGCGCCAGAAGAGCGGATGCCGCGGCTCGCAGCCGTCGGCCGCGTCGGCGTGCCGGCAGATCGCGCATCACACCGCCCCCACGTCGATCGCACCGGCCGTTGTCGCGGGCGCCGCGTACGACACTTCGGCCCAGGTGCCGTCCACCAGCTCGAACGACGTGACGCTCGACAGCGCACAGCGTCGTGACCGGGGGTCGTGGCGCAGGGGCAGTCCCGCGACAGCGAGGTGCGTGATCCAGATGGGCAGCTGGTGCGAGACGATGACGACGTCACCGGTGGGCGCGGCGTTCCACGCGTCGGTCATGGCGGCGTCCATGCGGGCGACGACCTCGGCATACGCTTCACCCCAGCTGGGCAGGGCGGGCTTGCGCAGGTGGCGCCAGTTCCACGGATTGGCCAGCGCCCGCGTCATGCGCTTGCCCTCGAAGACGTTCGTCGGCTCGATGACGCGGTCGTCGATGACGGGTTCGATGCCGAACAGCTCGGTGAACGGCTCGGCCGACTCGCGCGTGCGCTGCAGAGGCGAGCAGATGAGCGCCGTGACGGGGCGCTCGAGGTTTCTGACGTACTCGGCGGCCTGCCGCGCCATGCCTCGCCCGTCGGCGCTCAACCCGAATCCGGGAAGCCGACCGTAGAGCACTCGGCGAGGATTGCGGACCTCCCCGTGGCGCACGAGATGAAGGCGATCGGCGGGCACCCGACCAGTCTACGGGGGCGCCGTCTGTGGGGCCGCTGAGCGCGGGTCGTCAGCGCCCGCGCTCACTCGATGTCGAGGCTGGGCACGCGAGTCGGCGCCGACGTGCGGCGATGCAGCTGATGCTCGACGACCAGGAGGGCGACGACGGCTGCGGCTCCGACCACCGCGAGGAGGATCGGCAGACCGATGGGGTCGGTCGGCAGCAGCAGCGCACCCACGCCATGGGAGTCGCCCGCCGTCGCCTGCCACGGCCACAGCGCGCGCAGGGATCCCAGCATCAGTCCCGCCATCGCCAGCAGCGCCAGGCGACGATGACGGTCGAGCAGCCACTTGACGACGCGCACGATGCTGACCAGACCCACGATCGCACCCAGCATGAAGATGCCGATGTAGACGAGGTCGCGCTCGGCGACGGCACGCAGCGTCGGCGTGTAGAGACCGACCGCGAGCAGGAAGAACGACCCGGACAGGCCGGGCACGACGAGCGCGCAGACCGCGATCGCGGCCGCGATCGCGACGGCCCACAGCGGCGGGTCGACCGTAGCCTCCGCACCGGCGAGCCCGACGAGGACGAAGGCGAGCACAGCGGCGACGACGAAGAGAACGATGCCTCCGACGTGGGCCGCAGCACCGCGGGCCTCCTTCGGGATGAGTCGCAGCGGCACGATGATGCTGACGGCGACGAGGCCGAAGAACAGCCCGCGCGAGGCTTCGACGTTGCCGCTCACGAGAGCTTCCACCGGGCCGGCGAGTGTCAGGACGATCGCGATCATCCCCGCCAGGACGGGCACGACGAGCCACCAGTCCACCCGGCGGATCTCGGCGATGAAGCCGCGGCCGCGGTCAGGACCGGCGATCAGACGCTTGAAGGCCGACACGACGTGCGATGCCCCGTCGATGAGACGCTCGAACACCCCCGTGATGAGGGCCACGGTGCCGCCGGAGATCCCGGGAACGAGCTCGGCGAGACCGATGAGCGCGCCGCGGATGACGTTGAGGATGACGTGGCCCGGCCGGAACCGCCGATCCGGGCGGGGAGTGTCGACGGGCAGGGGCGGGACGTCCGTGGGACGATCATCCGACTGCGAGAGGTCGCGGGAGCGCGAAGACTCGGTGCTGGCGTCTTCTTCTGGCGAGTGCGGCGGCATCCTTCGAACGTACCCGCACGTAGACTGAACCCTCGTGACCGAACGCACTCTCGTCTCCCAGCTCCACGCCCGCGAAGGCGGGCCCGTCTCGGTGTCCGGATGGGTCGAGACCGTCCGCGATCAGAAGAAGGTGCAATTCGTCATCCTGCGTGACGAGACCGGCGCCGTGCAGCTGGTCAATCCCGCGACCCGCCCGGCCGAGGACGGCACCGCGCAGGACGCGGCAGCGCTCGCGCTCACCGACACGATCTCGAACCTCGCGACGGGCAGCTTCCTGACAGTGCACGGCGAGCTCAAGCACGACGAACGCGTCAAGCTCGGCGGCGTCGAGATCAAGATCGGCTCCCTCGACATCTCGGCGGCGGCACTGCCCGAGACGCCCATCGCCGCCGACAGCGGCCTGGACAAGCGCATGGACTGGCGTTTTCTCGACCTGCGCCAGCGCCGCAACAACCTGATCTTCCGCGTGCAGACGACTCTCGAGCACGCTTTCCGCACCTACTGGATCGAGCGCGACTACATCGAGGTGCACTCGCCGAAGCTCATGGCGTCGGCGTCGGAGTCCAACGCCGAACTGTTCGCCCTCGAGTACTTCGACGACCAGACGGCGTACCTCGCGCAGTCGCCGCAGTTCTTCAAGCAGATGGCGCAGGTCGCCGGCTTCGGCAAGATCTTCGAGGTCGCGCCCGCCTTCCGCGCCGACCCGTCGTTCACGTCGCGCCACGCGACGGAGTTCACGTCGGTGGACGCCGAGATCAGCTGGATCGACTCGCACGAAGACGTCGCCCGCATGCAGGAGGAGCTCCTGCAGTTCGCCATCCAGGCGGTCAAGGACAAGCACGGCGAAGAGATCGAGCAGCTGTTCGGACTCGAGATCACCGTGCCGGCGATCCCGTTCCCGCGCATCCCGCTCGCCGAGGCGCGCGACATCGTCGCAGCGCGCGGCTATGAGATCCCTCGCACCGACGGCGACCTCGATCCCGAGGGCGAGCGGCAGATCGCGGCATACGTCCAGGAGACCTACGGACACCAGTTCGTCTTCATCACCGACTACCACCCCGAGATCCGCGCTTTCTACCACATGCGCGACGAAGAGACGGGGCTCACGAAGTCGTACGACCTGCTCTTCAACGGCGTCGAGATCACGACCGGCGCGCAGCGCGAGCACCGTGTCGACGTGCTCATCGAGCAGGCGAAGGAGAAGGGTCTCGACCCCGAGCACCTCGAGTTCTACTTCGACTTCTTCCGCTACGGCGCCCCGCCGCACGGCGGCTTCGGCATGGGCCTCGCGCGCGTGCTCATGCTGCTGCTCGGACAGGACTCGATCCGCGAAGTGACGTACCTCTTCCGGGGCCCGACACGCCTGGAGCCCTGACGCCCGTTCCGCCGCGAGTCATCCCCGTTTCACCCCCGTTTCACCCTGGACGAGGGCGGAATCGAGGAGCGTGCTCAATAGGCTGAGCGCATGACGACGACGCTGGCAGGCACCTTCAACTTCCGAGACACGGGCGGGATGCCGCTCACCGGCGGCGGCACGTCGACCGGTGGCATCCTCTATCGATCCGACGCTCTCAGCGCCCTCACTCCCGAGGGGCTCGAGCAGCTCGCCGCGAGCGACATCGGCGTCATCGTCGATTTCCGCACGCCGACCGAGCAGCAGATGGCGCCCGACCGGCTGCCGACGAGCAGGCCGTTCCACGTCGTCGAGCTGCCCCTGCTCGAGGGCGCTGTGACGGGTCTCGCGCAGCAGGGCTTGCAGGCCGTCGCGCAGGGGGGCGACCCCGCCGCGAAGGCGCAGGCCATGCAGCAGATGCTCGCCGCGATCCCCGCCCTGGGCGACATGTACGTCAGCATGCTGCAGCACGGCGCGCCCTCGTTCGCGGAGCTCGCGCGCCTCGTGGGCGCTGCGACGGTCGACCCGCCGACCGCCGTGCTCGTGCACTGCACGGCGGGCAAGGACCGCACGGGCGTCAGCACAGCGCTCGTGCTCGATGCCGTCGGCGTGGAGCGCTCCGCCGTCGTCGCCGACTACGCCGCGTCGCAGCAGAACCTGGCGGGACCGTGGGCGCAGCAGATGTATGCCATGGTCGAGAAGTTCGGGATCCCCCTGACCGACCAGATCCGCGACCTCATCGCGGCGACACCCCCCGCCGCGATCGAGCAGGCCTTCGCGTGGGTCGACGCGCAGGGCGGCTCGGCGGCGTACCTGCAGTCCGGCGGCCTGACCGACGCCGAGCTCGCTGCCCTGCGCACCCGCCTCACCGCCTGACCCGTTCCGCGAGACTGCAACGGCGCGCCGAGACAGCGGGCTTCACCCGCTG